>NZ_JBGMOE010000098.1:0-1536 GCF_041424195.1 Tardiphaga sp.
AGCTGGCGCGAGATGCACCACGGCTGGATGTTCTCCATCCACTCGTAATAGGTCTTTTCCCAGTTCTTCGGCACGAATTCAGTCGCGCCGGTGCGCACAGCGGCGATCGCCGGCTGCGCCATGGTCTTGGCGTCGACATACCACTGGTCGGTCAGATAGGGCTCGATGACGACGCCGGAGCGGTCGCCATGCGGCACCATATGGGTATTGGGCTCGATCTTCTCCAGGAAGCCGAAATCTTCCAGCCGCTGCACGATGATCTTGCGCGCCTTGAAGCGCTCCATGCCGTGCAATTCCTCGACCAGCTCTGACGCTGCGACCGGCAGGCCGCGCAGATAGTCCTCGTTGTCGGCGAGTGCGAGCTTGCCTTCGATATCGAGGATGCTGATGCGTGCGAGGCCGTGGCGGTTGCCGACTTCGAAGTCGTTGAAGTCGTGCGCCGGCGTGATCTTCACTGCGCCAGAGCCCTTCTCCGGATCCGAATATTCATCCGCAACGATCGGGATCAGACGGCCGACCAGCGGCAGAACCACGTTCTTGCCGATCAGATGGGTGTAGCGTTCGTCATCCGGATTCACGGCGACGCCGCTGTCGCCGAGCATCGTCTCGGGGCGAGTCGTAGCGACGGTGATGAACGTGGTCGGATCTTCCGGATCGAAGCTCTTGCCTTCGAGCGGATAGCGCAGGTGCCAGAGGCTACCCTTGACCTCGACCTGCTGCACTTCGAGATCGGAGATCGCCGTCAGCAGTTTCGGATCCCAGTTCACAAGGCGCTTGTCCTTGTAGATCAGACCCTCGCGGTGCAGCTGCACGAACACCTTGATGACGGCCTCGGACAGGCCCTCGTCCATGGTGAAGCGCTCGCGCGACCAGTCGCAAGAGGCGCCAAGGCGCTTTAGCTGGTTGACGATGACGCCGCCACTCTCGGCCTTCCACTTCCAGACGCGATCGAGAAATGCCTCGCGGCCCATGTCACGGCGACCGGGCTCCTGACGCTCCATCAACTGGCGCTCGACCACCATCTGCGTCGCGATGCCGGCATGATCGGTGCCGGGTTGCCACAGCACGTCACGGCCGCGCATGCGCTCGAAGCGACACAAGACATCCTGCAGCGTATTGTTGAGGGCGTGGCCCATATGCAGCGAGCCGGTGACGTTCGGCGGCGGGATCACGATCGTATAGGGCTCGGCATCCACCCGGTCCGCGCGGCCGGCCTTGAACGCGCCTTCGGCTTCCCAGGCGCTCGCGATGCGGGTCTCGATATCGGCGGGCTGATAGGTCTTTTCGATCATGACAATTCAATCAAATCAGGGGTTTTCGGCCACGATTTTGAGGCCCGATTTTCAGGCTGGGGGCGAACGCAGGACGCCGATGGCGCTAGAAACCCGCCAGCGCGGCTCAAGTCAACATACAGGGCTGCTTAACCGCCCCGGAGGGCCAAACGAAGGCCTCGAAAGGCCGTCATTGCCTGTCTCGTGGGCCTAGGGCCGATCGACATTCATTGGTTCCAGATCATTGCTGCGGCGAGGTGGATGA
>NZ_JBGMOE010000099.1:0-9569 GCF_041424195.1 Tardiphaga sp.
TATACGCCTCGAAACAGAGACTTACCGTGAGACGAGACACCATCTGCAAACATAAAAAGAAGCATGCGGATTTAATCGGAACGGGAAGGCCCTCGGCGCGGATGCGCGCGGCGCAACGTTCACGGTCCCACACCCAGTCGCGTAGGGGATAATGATAGTCATAGAGGTTCGAAACATGTCCTTCGCGGTGGGCATATCGTCGGGTGTCGGCAGGCGAGCTGTCATAGCCGATAAGCTTGACGACTCGGTCGCCGCGAGCCCATGCTGTCCGCGCCGGTTGCCAGTTCGCAACCCATTGATCTTGAGGCTGAATTTTCCATTTCGACGAGCATTAGGTCTGGATCGACCTGTCTTATTGGCCTCGCAAAGCTCGCATTTCCGTCGTTCCTTCACCCTCTCCCCTTGCATGACGCCCGATTAGGGCGTGACCGCCTTCAGGCAGCAGAGGGATCGGGCGCTTCGGCGTTGGTGCGGATCGGAACGGGCCGGCGCATCCGATCGAGTTCCTGCACGAGCTGCGCGTTGCGGCGTTCGAGCCGTTCCGCCCGCTGCTCGGCTTCGACAGCGCGCTTCAGCAGGCTGGCATTATGTGTCGCAAGGGCGATGTTCCTGGCTTCCGCATCGCGAAGAGCAGAGCGTGTGCGATCAGCCTCGCCTGCGGCCGTTTCAGTGGCCGCCTCACGCTGCGACTGAAGCTCACGCAGGGCGTCGAGAACGCCGGCATGGTGGGTATAGATGATGTTGCGGCCGACCCCGGCTGCTCGTGCGAGCCCGGCGACCGTTGGCGCGGTGGACGCGTTATTAGCGAGGACGCCAAGGGCTTCGCGCAGGCGTGCATCGGTGTTCGCCCGCCGACGGGCCTGTGGGGTGGACAGATCAGTCTCGGACGCCATCGGCATTTCCTTTGTCGAGCTGGGCCAAGATGCGGAGAGATTCCTGGATGCGTGCTTCGGCAAGCGCGCGGCTCTCGGCATCGAGGTCATCGCGCTGGGTCAGCACGGTGTTACGTTCAAGGCGCGCCTCCCAGACCGGCCTATGCCGGTCAGTCACGGCGAAGTTGGCGCAACTTGAGCAGGTGCTTTGCGTGCGAAGCCCTGGGTTCGGCTCGCGCTCGCCGCCGAGGCAAGCGGATGTCTCCCGGCGGTAAAGGCAATAGCCCCAGTCGCAGACGCCGAGGCGCATATCCGTTTCGGCGAGGATTTCGGTAATATAGGCATCGACATCGCCCGATCCCGTGCGCCCGCGGAACGGCGATCGCTCGGAGAGCATGACGCCCGCCTTCCCCGCAACGTGCGGAGCCAGGAGCAGGTCTTCCAGCGCCTTGCGGGTTTCTTCGGCGGCCTGCTCGTCGATCAACTCGGCAAGCTCGAAGTCGGTGCCGACATAGGCCCGGTCGGTCATCGCGCGGTGGACATGCCCGAGATGGCGTTGCAGCGCCGTCAGGCCAGTGCGGTCGCGCCGCCCGATGAACCGCGAGAACGTCTTGCGCCCCTGATAGGTGGTCAGGCGCCAGGTGCCGCCTTGGTGGTCCGGCAAGGCGAGGAACGGCGCAAGCCGCTCGTTCAAGCGGACATTGACCATGGGTGACCGCAGTCGGGCGACGGGCATCATCGTCGGGAGCGGTGATCGTCCCCGACCGAGCTGGTGGAGCCAGAGATTCTTCTCGCCGCTGAGTTCGCGGAGCGGAGCGGAGAGACGCTCGAGTATGTGGATTGCGCGCTGGACCGGCTCGGGCGCGAGCCAACGGTGGAGGTCGCCATGTTCCGTCAGCGACGTCTTCGTGATCGTGCCGACCAGATAGACGTGTTCCTCGCCGTCTTCGTCGGTCGCGCGCCGTTCGAGGCAGCCCTCTTCAAGCCTGAGTATCTCGGAGGCGCGCGCGCCAACAAGATAGGCGATGACGGTGAAGCAGGCATCGCCAAGCCGGTCGAGCATGAACGCCAGGCGGCGCAGTGGCCATTCCGGATTCGGATACCGATCGGCGCAGGGACATGGCTCGGCCAGCATCGCGCGTCTGATATGCCAGTGGAGCATTCGTCCCTGGTGCCGTGGTCGGAGCCGTTCATACAGGTCTGCGAGACGGTCGCGCAGGGCGATTATCTGGTCCGCCGGATCGCCGAGCAACTCGATTGCCCCGCTGATCAGCGGCACGGCGATCTCGTCAGGGGTATAGGGATGACCGCCATAAGGCTTCCAGTGCCGCTTCCCGACCGAGGCGGCGCGAGGCGGTGCCGTCGGCGGCGCGTCGTCCAGCTTGTCGCGCTGCATATGGAAGGTGCGGATCGTGCCGAGATGGCCTTCGGCGGTGCTGAGCGAGAGCAACGCGCCGTTCCTGCCCGGGCGCGCGCGCAGCATCGCCACGAAGCGACCCACGGTGTCCTGATCGAGATCCCTGAAGCGTCGGACGTTTTCCGCCGCCATCCATCGGGCAAGGAAGCGGATATGACTGAAGTGGCCGCGGATCGTTTCCTTTCGGAGCGGCATCCGGCCTTCGGGTGGATCGTGCCGCAGCGAGAGCAGGAACAGTTCGGCCGCGTGCCGGAGCGGCGTCCACTGATCGTCGCTGAACCGGCTTCCGTCCGGCATTTCGAACCCCCAGTTGAACGTCATCGCGGCGGGCACGCCTTCGTTCCCGAGCAATGGAGCCGGAACCTGGGTGAACCTGGATGTCGGGACGGAGGCCATGAGGCTATTCCAGATCCGGCAGCGAAGGCAGGGCGCACATGAGCCGTTCGGCGTCTGGCATCATCTCGGGCGGGAATGCCGGTAGCAGGTCTTGCGTCAGCACCTGAAGGCTGGGCGCGTAAAAGAGGCCGAACCGGATCGGGTCGATCCGCTCCCGCGCAGCTTCAAGATGCCAGGTGGCCTGGACGATCCGCGCGAGATGATCCGGGTCGATCGGGACGATCAGGCCCGGACAGGCAAGGCAGCCTCCCAGTTTCGGGCACACGCGACCAGGATGGGCATGTCCGCTGTCAGTCGGGCGAAGGCAGTCGTGGCCGAACAGCGCCGTCACCGGCGCGCCGGTATCCGCGCCTCTATGTTGCGAGCGATCCGAGATTGTCTCGCCGCGGACCCATGTGATCATCAGCGCCTGAAGTCGGGCGATCGTATCGCGTTCGAGGCGGCGAACGGCATCGCCGTCGACGTAGATATCTGTGGTGGCGACACTCGTATGATTAAGGACCGCCTTGGCCGCCATGATGTCGCCCTGCGATGCAGTATAATGGGCGCTTGCCATGCTGCTGCGGAACAGCTTGGGCGAGAAGTTGGGAAGCAGCGCACGAGGCTTTTCGGGATGCGCTTCGTTCCACGAGGCAATTGCAGCGTTCTGGCGCTCGTAGAAGCGCAACATTGCCGATCGCAACGTGGCCTGCACGATATGGCCGGCGTGATGATCACGCTCGAGGCGGCCAGTCGTCATGAGGAAGCGATGCAGGAACAGCCGATCGCGCCTGGACGGTTCCACATGCGGCAACAACGGCGCCGTCATCGCAAGGAGCTTTTCTATCAGGCGAGGCGCCGCATAGGGCCGGCGATTGTCGAATGACCGCCGTTGCATGCGTTTCACCTTACCGCCGGCGCGGGGTTTCACCCACTCTACCATGACGCGATGCCGCTCGAGCGGATGGGGCACCAGGCAGTCGCGCTTGATCTGGCGTAGCGGACCGGCATTTGCCGCCGTCTGGATCAGCAGCACGATATAGAACGCAACCAGCGTGTCGGTCGTGAGGTGGAGATAGCTTTCCAGCTCACGGAACCCGCCTGCGTCGGCGATCCGCTGCCGATCGGGCTTGTTAAGGTCCGAGCCTCGGGCGGGCGGCATGACGCCGTGGCCGAGGCGGTGGAGCTTCCATATCCAGCGATCCCGTTCGGCGGTCCGGCCACCACGGAGCGGCAAGTTCGGAAGAGCGACGATGGTTTGCCCGTGCTGGAACCTGTCCCAGGCAGTGTCGATCTCGGCATAGCAGACTGCCAGCAGGGCACGCATTGCGGAGGTCGTCAGCCTGTCTTGCGGTAGCCGCTGGACGCCGGCGAGCGGGATCGCATTGTTGGGAACGGCGAAGCCCGGTGCGAACAAGCCGGGATTGTCCGCGATCGCGCGCTTAAGGACCGGCCGGATCATACCGAGCTGACCGGATTGCGACTGGACGCCGCGCCTGCGCCCGTTGGTGGGCTTCGCCAGCCATGTAATGAACCGGCGGATCGTCGCCGTATCGAGATCGACCGCGCGCCTGACACGCCCATCTTCGCACAGGAACCTGCCGAACACGCGGAGCGCGAACCAGCGTGAGGTGCGGGTGGCGGCGCTGGACGCCACATCATGATCGCGGAAGGCGCGCGAGATAGCTGCGCTGATGTCGTCCGGCATTCCGAGCAGCGCCGGGTCAAACCGTTGAACGATCCTGCCCCATTCGTCGCGGAACTGGATTTCGGCGAGCTCCGCCGGATGGTCCGTCGGCGTCGGTTCGAGCCGAAGCGTCCGATCGAGGCGGTTCCTAACCATCGGCCGGGATCAGCTCGCCATAGAGATAGGCGAGGCTTTCGCTCAGGTCGCGCTCGTGCAGTTCGACACAGCGCAGATAGATCGCGGTCGTCGTGATCGAAGCGTGGCCGAGCAGCACCTGCACGACCTTGAGCGGGTTGAGGTCGGGATTGGTGCGGGCCTGGACCTGGAGACGGGCCAGCATCGCCATCGCAAAGGTGTGCCGGAGCCAGTGCAGTGTGCCCTGCAGCCCGGAAGCGGCAAACGCTTCGGCAAGCTGCGCCGTCAGGAGCTTGCGCCTCATCGCCCGTCCATGCTCGTTCAGCAGGAGATTGGACGGCGCGCGATAGCGCCGGTCGGAACGGCGGATACGGCGGACGATCCGGGCGCGTTCCTCGCCGATATACCAGTGTGTGTGATCGAGCAGCCGAAGCGGCGGATAGACCGTCCTCGGCCGATCGCCCTTGGTGATATGCAGCGGCACGCCGACTAGCGGATCGCGGTCGAGGTCGAGCGGCCAGCTATCCGGGATCTGTTCGACGGCGAGCGCTGAAAGTTCCTTGCGGCGCAGACCCGCCCCGAGCGCCCATTGCGCGGCTAGTCGGGCGGTGGGCCTCAGATGCGCAAACAGCCGCGCCAGTTCATCGGCGCGCAGTGGCCGTGGCAGCTTTTCGGGGCGCGAGACGATCAGCTCGTTGACCTGGCGCCGCTGCAAGCCTGGGCGATAGGAACCGTCAAGCATCAGCGTCATCTTCTCGGTCAACCGGAACGGGCAATGGTCGATCAGCCCCCGGTCGAGCGCCCAACCATAGAAGCGGCAGACGGTCGAGACGCGCGCATTGATCGTGGTCCGCGCATAGGGCCGCCCGGTATGCGTGCTGGGATTCTCCAGCATTCGGTTGCGATAAGCAGCGATGACACGCTCGTCGGCCTCGCGCCATTCGATCCCCGATTGTTCGAGCGAGTCGAACCAGTCGTGGAGATGTTCGCCATAGGTCCGGACGGTTTCAGACGCCTGCGCGCGGCCGCTCAGTTCGGCGTGCTCCATGAGCCAGACGAAGGCAGGCTCGATGATCGCCATGTCGGCGTCGAACAGGATCGGGAAGCCAAGTGGGACATGGGGCATGCCAGAGAATGCCCGAATCATTGATACCACGGGCTATCTCCCTCGCCCGCACAGATGCGATTTCGAAAGTAGCGCAATATGGCCGGTTTGACCGACGCATTTCGATGGAATGGGCGGTTTCCTCGTCATGTCGAAGGGTGTCGTTGCGACTCGACACCAACCACTCACCGTGGCTGCTGACACTTGGCTCCCGCCTTGATATGAGTGAACGATGATCGAGGGGGTAAGTGGTGGCACGTCGGGTATTCTTTAGCTTTCACTATGACCGTGACGTTCGACGGGTCGTGCAAGTCCGCAATTCCTGGGTGGTTCGGCCCGGTGGTGAAGCCCAGCCCTTCTATGACAAGGCAGAGTTCGAAGAGGCGAAGAAACGAGCGGGCGGCATAGAAAAATGGATCGAGGAGCAGCTCAAAGGTACGTCCGTGACTGTGGTGCTGTTTGGCGCGGAGACGTATGACCGTGAATGGGTCCGGCACGAGATCAAGAGAAGCTACGAGCTTGGAAAAGGCCTCTTGGCCATCGACATCCATAGCGTAAAAGATCCGCAACTTGGGATTGATCGTCAGGGGACCAACCCACTCAGCTATTTTACAATTAAGCAGAATGGCCGGGATGTTCCGCTTTCGAACCTATACGGGGCGTATGATTGGGTTCGGGATAACGGCTATGTCAACATGCCGGCTTGGATTGAAACTGCAGCAAAGGCGGCCGGTCGCTGACATCAATGAGTATCTATGAATTGGCCATACTTGGCGCCGTAACGCCCGGGGATCGCGCAACACTAACCGCGACGCTCGCCGATATCGTTTCCGACTTCGGATTGACGTTGGGCGACGATGTAGTTGTGCATAATGCGGACACGCTGAGTGGACGACACAAACCAGCAGCATTCGCATGTGCGTATTTCGGAGGAAACGCCCAACAAGATCTGGAGGCGGCCCAAGAACTCATCCGAGCGAGCGCGCCCATCATTCCCACGATCGCTGCCGGCGCAGACTTCAATGTTCACATCCCCCAGTTTCTCCAGCCCATCAACGGGCTAACGCGGCGCGCTGACGATCCAGCGATGACCGAACTCGCATCGGCGATGCTGGAATGCGTTGGCCTGCTCCGCCGACAGCGACGGGTATTTGTCAGCTATCGACGCGTTGAATCCCGAGCAGCTGCGTTGCAACTCCACGATCTCCTCGCATCCCGCGGATTCGACGTTTTCCTGGACACACACGATATTAGGCCCGGCGATCCGTTCCAAGATGTGCTTTGGCACAGGCTCGTCGATTCTGATGTTATGGTTATGCTCGACACTCCAACTTATTTTGATAGCCGATGGACGCGACAAGAAATAGGAAGAGCACGCGCAAAGGAAATTCAAGTTCTTCGTGTCATTTGGCCTGCACATACACCGAACAAACTGACTGATCTTGCAGAGACCATTTATCTTGATCCAGAAGAACTCGAGGGGGCGGATGGACCGATAGTAGCAAAAACGGCCGATGCAATCGTTCTTGAGGTGGAACGGCTACGAAGCCGAAGCATCGCATCCCGATATATGTCGATAACCGGCAAGCTTCGCGCTGACGTGGAGAAAATTGGAGCATCGGTGGAAGGCGTCGGCGCACACCGAGCCGTCGCTGTGCGATTGCTGGATGGTCAAAAGATTTGGGCATATCCGATTGTTGGAATCCCCACGGCCGAAATTTTGAACGATGTGGCCGATAAGGCGCGACGAGCGGAACAGCAGGAGATACCGGTACTGGTCTACGATCATATCGGCATCCGTGATGCATGGAATGCCCACCTCCGATGGCTTGGAGAGCATATTCTCGCGGTCCGCGCGATTAAGGTTTCCGAAGCCGGATGGGCTCTCGCAGCATGGGAGAATTGACCATGGCTGAGGCCATTTTCCTATCGGCAGGTGTGCCAGATCCGAAGCGAGGGCCACAATATGCGGCGACCGCCGACACTGTCGCGATTACGGCCGCAGTTTCCGCTTTGGTGCACGTCACACTTGGTCGCAGACTTCTTGTTTGGGGTGGACAACCCGCAATCACACCGATGATCTGGGTGGTCTCTCAAGACATCGGAGTAAATTACGGACATTGGGTACGGCTCTATCAGTCTCGCCATTTCGAGGATGAATTTCCCGAGGACAACGAGCGATTCAATAACGTGATTTATACAGACGAGGTTGAGAAGGATCGGGAGAAGAGCCTGCTTGCCATGCGCGAGCGCATGTTTTCCGAACACAAGTTCAAAGCAGCGGTATTCATTGGTGGCATGGGTGGGATCGTACAAGAGTACGAAATGTTTCGACGCCTGCAACCAGAGGCTGCAGTGATACCAGTAATCTCCACGGGCGGCGCGACGCTTGAAGTGGGGGCGCAAGTTGGGTCTCTAGCGCCCGACCTAGCGGAAGACCGGGACTATGTTGCGTTATTTCACCGCCACCTTGACGTTTCCGTCCGAGAGGAGCGCTTCGAAAGCCCGGCCCTGCAACCGGCTGTCGTTGAGGAGCGATTTTGGCAGCCCCCAGCCACTGCTTAAACGGGGTGGGAACTCATCATTCGCCAGCCAGCCATTCGCTGAGCTCCGTAGCTGTGTTCCTTTTCTCGTCGAGAACCATCCAGACACGCTTTTGATGACCCTGTAGATCCCCCCAGACAATGCGGCGGTATAATCCCAGATACTCCCACGATGCCCACGCTTGCTCATGCGAGCTGTCGGATGCCGGGAACAGCGCGATCTTCGTCAGCCCTTTATACCCATCGGCCACGCCCAACTCCCAGGGCACCCAACGGCTGTCCTTGCTGTTCTTGCTTGCAAGAAGGACAAAGCGCTTGGTCTGGCGAATACGGCTCTTTAACAGCCCCGCCGTTTCCTCCGTCGTGTATGGGGGCATTTCCGGGTCGATTTCATCGACATAGACCCTGGCTCCGTGCCCTTCCAACACACGAATAGCGCCAACGACCAAATCATCATCTTTGCTTGAGTGCGAAAGAAATGTGGTGCCTGAGAGGCTACGAGAAGCAGCAGATTTTCTGAGACTTGCCTGTTCGCTAACATTTAACTTATCGGCAAAATTCCGCAGTTCGGATTTTGTAATGTATTCGATCATAATCGAAACTCTATCATCGAATATCGCACGAATTCACGGAGTTCCATCAGTTCTTTGAGCGGATCGCTATCGCGTCCTCAATCCAGCTCTCGATCCCGTTTTTGATCGAATCATAGACTGCCTTGCTATCTGTGCCTGAAGGGGTGACCAGCTTCGCTATGGACGATAGCTTTTTCCCGGTATTTCCATAGCCGACTTCGTCAAACGGATTGCTACCAGCCGCGCACGAATTCCCGTCGTGGCCGAGAAGTTTGTTTATCCGAATGCCGACCACTCCTTTGCCGGCATCCCAGCCTTTAACGATCTCGCGGATTACCCAAGGGCGGCTCGCTGTTTCAGAACCGACAAGCACCACCACACAGCTCTTGCCGTACATGTTGTCATCGATCCATTTTTCGATGGAGGCCTTGCCCTTCCGCTTGACCTCTTCCCACGCATTCGCGGTGCAAAGAGTCTGCCCTTCAAGAGCACCGATGTTACGCACTTGCTGGGTGCGCCAAAAATCGTTCGCGAAGTGAAAACTGAAGAAAACGCGCCGCGCCATAAGGCCCCCTTTTGTTCTCCGGTCTTCTACAAGCCCAGCCTTTGTTTCGCCAGTGAAATCGATCCTGAAATGATCTGCTCGCGAATGAAGTGCGGTAATTGAGTCCAAGCGGATTCATCCGGCAATCAGGCGTCGCTGCGCGACGCGAGTGACGGGCCGACCACCGCCAGCTCTTTGGGTTAGCGCGACGGTCGGCCCGTCACTCATCGCGAGCAAAAGAGACAGTCTCTGAAGCCGGACCTAAGCTGCACGAATGGTGCCCGAAGCTGATCGACGGCAGGGTCGCGTTAGTCAGGCA
>NZ_JBGMOE010000100.1:0-9449 GCF_041424195.1 Tardiphaga sp.
CGATGACCCCGAAAGCGGTTGCGTCCTTGCGCGCCTCATCCTCACCGACGCGGTGGGCGGCTTATCTGAACAGTCAAGCCGTCTTACCTTTCGAAACTAGCCGCGCGGGAACGGCACGATGTTGGAGCCGCCGGTTCGCACGAGTTCGGATTTGAGCCCGTCGATAATCCGATCGCGCGCGGCAAGTAGCAGCGCTTGCGCCTGAATCTGCTGTGCAAGAGTATGATTATCAGCGCGGACGAGGGCGATCTCGCCACCTCGCACAGCGCGCAACTCAGCTTCGAGCTCCTTGATACGCGCCTTGAGAGACACAGCCGTGCCGGCCTTGAACCTGGGCTCCGCCGCGTGAAAAGCCGCCAACACGGCCGTGGCACGATTTGCGGTCGCGCGGCTCACGCCGGCTTCGCGAGCAAGGTTCGCGACGGTCAGCTTGCCATCAGTGCGCTGCGGTCTTCCGGTGAGCAGGCGGGCCATCGCGGCGCGCAACGCTTCCTCGCTCTTGGCACCGATCGGCTTCATGGCTTCCTTCCCTTTGAAAGCGGCGCAATCAGCCGGCGCTTCCGCTCATTGTCGCGGATGATGGCCTCGCGTTGGTTCGCGGAGAGGCGCCCGTCGCGGAGCAGCCGCTCTCCTTCGGCTATCGACTGCTCCCAAGGCGCCCGATGCCGCTCGTCCAGACATGCGTTCGGACACCGATCCGGAATGCACCTCGACAAAATCGGCTCTTCTCGTTGCCGCTCTGTCCCGCCCAAACATAGCGCCGTCGTGGGGTCGAACAGGCAATCATTGAGAAAGCCCACATGGAGCGTACGGCCGAGATGGGCGAGCATCTTCCGCAGCCTCGCGCGATCCATCACATTGGGCGACAGCTCCTGAAGCTCTGCATGGGCATCATCGAATACCTTCGCCATCTTCGTTGCGCCGTTCCCACCGAACTGTCCGCCAGCGACGTACGTCTCGAAATGGGCGACGATATCGTCGAGCTGCCCGATGGCGAGTTCGCGATCGATCGCGTCCCGAAAATCCCCCTCGGGTGAACCCGCATAGCCTTCGAACATCGCAACCGAGGCATGCTTATACTGGATCTTACCCGCAATGACGCCGAACGGTCGGTTGGCGATGTACCAGGCGATAGTGCGTCGGAGCTGGCGCGTATCGAAACGCCAAGGCGCCTCGCCGTCATGAGCACCGAGCCCTTGCTCGCCGCGTTCGCAGAGACCGTCGCGAAACAGGTTGAGGATATGCTTGGCCCGGCTGCCGAGATGATCGGCGGTGTAGATCGATGGACGAAGTGTCACCCACAACGACCCGAGCCCACGTGCCTCCCGCGCCGGTGCGGACAACGCCTCCATAACGCGAACGGCCCTGGCGACCGGCTCGATCGTTACCCAATCCGCAGCGGCGCCCTGCGCGCCTCGATGCTTGTAAACCGTGCTCCGGACGCGGTAGCGTTCGATCAGTCCATCCGCGCTGCGCTCTATATCGACGCAGCCGGGCAACATCGCCTGAACCTCGCTGTCGCGCATGCCGGTCAGATAGGCGCAAATGAGATAGCAGGCGCCCTGAAGCATCTGCTCCTCGCGCACCAAGCTTCGGGCGTCGAACCGTGGCCGCCAAGGATGGTCGGTGTCCGGATCAATCGAGATCGGGGTGTCCATGCCCCCAATCTCCACTCCGGAGCGTGCTATGGCATCTGAAATGACGCTGGCCAGTCGCGGCGTCGAGCTGATCCGGCCCGATCGACTGTTGCCGACATGCAGCCCTACCAGCACATGGTTGATCTGGCCCCCATTACCATCGACGCCTATCCCGGCGCGATCCGCCATATGGGGCAGCTTCTCCCATACCGGCACGCCTCGTCCTGCGGCGTGACGCTGATCAAGCCAGAGCTTGAGCCGCTCCTCGTAGGTTGCAGACGATGCCCGCTTGCCGTCGGCCATCATCATGGCCGCACAGCGCACCTCGAGAGCGGTCAACTCATTGCGGGCCGCAAGAATATCGGCCGAATATATGTCGAGATAGCGAATCGCCCATGAGAGCATCGATCCGATGACTGGTTCTGGAATCCGCGGTGTAGTGTTCTCGGTGCGCGGCTTTCTCGGATAGCGCACGATCTCGAAAGCGCTGCGACCGTGCCACGGCAGGACCGCTATCCCGCCGCCACTCAGCCATGGCGCGAGATGATGCATATCGATCGCCAAGCGGACATAGTTGACGAGCTGAATGCTCGAACGTCGCCCATTATCGCCGGCGTGGTGCAAATAGGCGTCCAGGAAACGCTGATCGACCTTGGGAAGGCTCACGCCGCCCAGGCGCTCGTGCAAGAAGGCGACGAAATGGAGCAGATGCGCGAACATCGGCGCTACCATCGTCGGATTACATGGATGTCTATGACCGGGTGTAGAGACCCGGAGCCGGGCCAACACATACTCCTTGGCAAGCAGCCGCCCGGCGGGGTCCTCGATACGTCCGAAATCTACTCGGCAGTTGTCATAGCGCGCGTTGACCCGAAAGATGGCCGGGCCGAACATCCAGACGTCATCACCAAAGCGGGAGAGGGCCGCCCGGTCCGTCCCGGGACGGAGCGGGCGTGGACTTGTAACGGATTTGCGCCGGTCACCTGAGCGATTAGAGCTCGCAACAGGAGACCGACGAGATGATCAAGCACACAGAAGAGTTCAAGCAGGAGGCGGTGCGGATTGCACTGACCAGCGGGTTACCCCGCGACAGGGTTGCATCGGATTTGGGGATAGGGAAGTCGACGCTGGGCAAATGGGTGTCACAGTATCGGCCATCTGACCTGGTGGCAGCGCCGCAGGCAGATCTGGCGCGTGAGAATGAACGCCTTCGTCTTGAGAACCGTGTGCTGCGGGAGGAGAGGGAAGTGCTAAAAAAGGCCACGCAGTTCTTCGCGAGCCAAAGGCCGTGAAGTTCGCTTTTGTGCATAGCTGGCGGCATCGTTGGCCCGTTGAACTGCTCTGCCGTGTCATGGATGTCAGTGAACGCGGCTATCGTTCCTGGCGCTCGCGCCCGATTAGCAGGCGGGAGCGGACAGATATGAAAGTGCTGGCCCATATCCGAGAACAGTACAGGCTGAGCCTTGGCAGCTACGGCCGTCCTCGCATGACGATGGAGTTGAAGGAGGTGGGGCTCGATGTTGGCGAGCGCCGGGTCGGGAGGCTGATGAAGATCAACGGGATCAAGCCAGTCCGCACGCGCAAGCACAAGGTTACGACGGATAGCCACCATCGACTGGGGGTCGCAGCGAACTGGCTGGACGGCGATTTTGCCGCCGATGCGCCCAACCGTAAATGGGCCGGCGACATCACCTATATCTGGACGTCAGAAGGCTGGCTCTACCTTGCCGTCATTCTCGACCTGCATAGCCGTCGCGTCGTGGGCTGGGCAGTCAGCGACAGAATGAAGAAGGACTTGGCGATCAGAGCGCTGGATATGGCGGTGCGCCTGCGCCAGCCTCCGGAAGGCTGCTTTTTTCATTCGGATCGTGGCAGCCAATATTGTTCTTACGACTATCAGAAAAAGCTGCAGGCCTATGGCCTGCGTCCATCGATGAGCGGCAAGGGAAATTGCTACGACAATGCGTCCGTCGAGACCTTCTTCAAATCCCTGAAGGCCGAACTCATCTGGCGGCAGAGCTGGCCGACGCGGCGTCAGGCAGAAGCCGCCATCTTTCAGTACATCAACGGATTTTATAACACCCGCCGCCGCCATTCATATCTGGGCGGCATCAGCCCGCTCGCCTTCGAAGCCAAGGTGGCTTAATGAGATAGGTGACCGGCACAAAACCGTTACAAGTCCAGGCGACCCGCCAGCACGACCTCATCCTGGGCATAGATCGTAGACTGCTTCGAGCGACCGACTAGTTCTCTCGGACGGAGCGGTCTCACATCAGCCCCGCTTCAGGAGGAAGATAGATCAGATCCGCCGTCGCTCCAGCTACCCCTCGGGCAGCTTCGACCTCGACCGCGGAGAAGCGCGGCAATATCTGCTCGACGATACGGCGATAGGGTCGACTGAACTTGATCTGCCAATCACCATCCAGGAGTACCGCGCGCTGCCCAACCATGAACGCCTCGAATGCGAGCAGCGCCGGCAGCTTCCGAACGGTGATCACCGCGTTCCGACACTCTAGGCAGCCCCAGAAGGGCACTGGGCACGCCGCACCTTCAGAACCATACGGGCTCCTGTAGAAACCCCCGCAGCTCGCCAGCCAGACGTCCTGTTCGCCGCTTAAAAGGGGAGCTATCTCATCCGGCGCGACCGGAATCCCTTCGGCACGCCCGGCAAGTGCTTCGACCTCCGCCGCTGGTGTTAATACCAAGGGCTGCAAGGCCGCCTCCAGTGCATCAGTGAAGGCAGCCGCGAGGGTAGCTTCGTGGATCGGCCGCAGCGCCGGAATATCTGCGTAATGGTCCGCTGCGACCTCGATGCTGTGTCCGACCGCAAACCGTCGCATCTGGCCCGCCGTCCGCTTGTACCATGCGGCTTTGTGCGTTTTGCGCAGGCGCGTCATGTCGAGCCGCAATGGATGCTGGTTGTCGTCGACCAGGTCATGACGCTGTGCCCAACTCGATGCGAACGTAGAGAGCGTCAGCGGCCGCGCCGCCAACTGACCGAACTTCCTGTGGAAGTGCGCCCACAGCGTGTCATAGCCGCCATGCTTCCTCGCGGCATCGGTCCAGCCTACCACCAGCCGGATCATGCCACCTGGCGTTGACGATGCTTCATCACGGACGCGAACGCGCTTCCACTCGCTGCCTCGCGCGCGTCGCTTGCAATACTCGAGCTCCACATAACCGCCCGACGGGTTCTTCAGGCAATCCACCTTCAGGTCCAGCAGGCACTCAATCTCAACCCCGGTGTCGAGTGAAAGCAGCACAAGAAGCGGGACGATATCCTCCATAATCAGGTGCCGCTGACTATGGAGCTTCGTGAGAAGGGCCCCGGTGCCGCCGGCAAGTTGGTTGAATCGCCGATACCGAAGAAAGGCCGCGTGCCGATAGCGAATGGTGCCCTGATCATCGATGACGGCCAACGCGGCCGCTTCAGAATCGATCAACTTGTCACCAGTCGGGACCAGCGGCGCCGGCGACGACAGCCGCGCTCGAATGACCTGAAAATCCCGACGTGCGGCGTCCCGCAAGGCTGCGGTGACGTAGTCGCTATAGGCGTCCCTGGGCCGGCAGGGGACTCCCTGGCGCAAGCTCGGATATCGAAGACGACTCTTCGTCTCATCGGAAACGCAACGAGGCTCGAGGAGCGCGACAATGCGCATGAGGCTGACGAACATCGTCATCCTGTTTACCCGGGCGTTGGGATGCGCTTCACGATCGACCATCCACTGGTCGAAGCCATCAATAGCGGCTACATCTACGTGATCGACCCTCTGCACATCGTGCCGTCGCTCGCGCAAATAGCGCCAGAATGTCCTGAGCGTACCGCCATAATAGCGTGCGGTGGAACAGGTGCCGGCCGGGCCACCAACCTGGCACGCTGCCCAGATCGCGGCGGCGAACGAATGGGCAAGCGCCCTGCGGTCTGAAAGAGCGCGCAGATCGATGTTCGCCGTCCGGCCGGCCAGCGAGACGCTGACATAAAGGCTATCGATCGCGGTGCGCGCCTCCTCCCCGGGGTCCGGCAAGCCGTCGGCGAACAGCGCGTACCGCCCAGGCCCTTTGAACGTCTGCTCGCTCATGCAGCGGATCCGGTAACGGCATCAGACCAACGCTCCGCTGCCGCCTCGACGAGCTCCTGTGCTTCAGCGAGGCTATCGAGATAGATGTATGTGCTGGTGATGCTTGCGTGACCCAGCAAATGCTGCAGCGTCCGCAGCGGATCACCCAGAATGTGCCGATAGGCAGCGCCGTGGCGATCAGACGGCTGGAAGACAGCACCGATCTGGGTGCGTATGAGCATGGAGAGCATGTTCACCGCGAACGTATGCCGGAGCATATGCGGTGTAACGGCGATATCGATCCCGAACCGACGACATCGCTCACTCGCTCGAGTGAAGGCAATCTCCCAGGTCGCGACCGGCATCGGCCTTCCGGTCTCGGTCAACCAAAGGAGAGCGTGCTCTGGACTGTCGGAGGCCCGGTCCAGGAGCGATCGACGTTCAATCGGCGTCAATCGATCCAGCGCGACGTGATGACCATCAACGCCGGTCGCCGAACGCCGGTTCATGGAAAGCGTCCACATGGGATCGGGCGCCGGAATGCTCTTCGCTGCAGCTACACGCCGGTCGAACTCAACGTAACCATGGATCAGCGCCAACACTCTGCGCGGGAGCCTGATCCGCCTGGGACGATTACCCTTTGTTATCGAGCCGGGCAGGTCGAACTGGATGGACCTCGGCATGCCCTCGTGTTGGCCGGGAAGCTCGACGACGAGGATGCTTCCCGCCTCGGTGACCCTCATGCCGGTCGTAACCAGCAACTCGGCGAACAACGCGTTCCTATCGCCGTTCCTGCCGCGCCAACTCGGATCTTCCGTTCCATCAGGGAGGCGTCCGCGTAGCCCGACATCCCGAAAGGCCAGATACCGATCAAGATCGAGATACAGCATGTTGTGCGCCCGAGCGGCGCGCTCCCGTGCGCTGGAACGGGTTGAACGCCACAACTTGCCTTGCACCACACGGCTCGTATCCGCGGAGCCCAAAGGTGAGACGGCGACATGCCCCTCCAGCACGGCCCAGCCGTAGAACTTCTCGAGCACCGCGACGCATCGGTTCCAGCTCCCGGCCGAAATACGGAACGGTGGTTCGGAGAGGCGCCGCGCCCGGTGGAAAGCGACGATATCATTGCGATCAGCGCCCCAGATCGCCTTGCCATGGCGCCGCTCGATGAGAAAACGCATCCAGACCGAGATATCGCGACCGTAGGCACGCAGGCTGTTTAGCGATCGAACGCCCATCGTCGGACACGCGCGGAAGAACGCGTTCAGACGATGATCATAAGATCCGCCCGCACCCAGAATGAACGGTATCCCATCTACCAGGCCCTCCTCCTCGGCTGCGGCAATCTCCTCGGCGGATAAACTGAACACGGTACCGTCGATAATAGCCGACCGCCGTAAGGCGCTTCGATCCGTGAAATACAGCTGGACGATACTGTCCTCCTCATCGGCGATCACGTTCTTCGTCGGGCTCGAGCCCGACGAAGAACGTGAAGTGGTTGCTTCACTGCAACGACGTTCCCCACTCGCCCTCGAAGAGTAGCACGCCATGAAGGAGGGGAGGGGGATGAAGTAAGGCATGTCACAAGAGTTAGGATATCCGCAGAACGGCGAGAGCTTCTTCGTCGCCCGCGCCTTCCGGCATCTTCGCCGGGAGCGGCCGAACATCGAGGCCGTGGTATCCTACAGCGATCCCGGTGCCGGCCATATCGGCCGCGTCTATTGCGCGCTCTCGGCTGCGCACCGCACCGTGACCAGACCCAGGACCGTGCTGTGCGCCGCCGGGAAGACGATCTCGGGGCGAACCCTCTCGAAGATCCGTCTTGGCGAACAGGGTCACGCCGGCGCGATTGACCAGCTGGTGGCCCTCGGTCTCCCGAAGCCGGCGACGCTCGAGGATCCTGCCGCGTGGCTCTGGCGGCTCGAGCGCGAGCGGCTGCTCGTCCGCCACCAGCAGGCCGGGCTCTATGCCTATTGTTTCGAGCTCACCCGCGAGGCGCGCCGCCGAGGCCGCATGCTTCCGCGCCTGCCATATCCGAAGGCGCTGCCGCTCGCCCACCCGACGCTTCCACTCTTTCCATCGCAGGAGATCTGATATGGCCGACATCACGACCTTGCCCGTCATGACCGCGGCTGATGCCGAGAGCATCGGCTTTGCCCGGTTCAACGATGTGCCAACCCTCCCGATCGATATTCCGGACGGCAACTTCACGATCAGTGCCAAGACGACGGACGGCCGGCGCATCACCTTCTTCTTCGGCGAGTATCAGCGCGGTGCGCCGCCCAGCTTCGTCGACATCCAGTATCACGACCGCGGTGCGACCATTCCGAACGCGAATGGCGGCAGATCGCCGGCCTTCGACATGCTGACCATCGGCCTTGGCGGTCGCCAGGTCTTCGACAGCCGCAAACTTCCCGACGACGAAAAGCCGTCGATTGCTGTCATCCTCCTGGGCGAGCCGCAGACGGTCCTCCCTTCAGATCGAGAGGATTAATCATGTCCATCTATGTCGCCCGCTACACGCGCCTGCACCCGCGCTTATGGGCGCCCTATTCGATCACCGCCTATCCCCACGGCTTCCACAACTGGCCGGAGGGACTGGCCGATCCAGTCTGGACCCCTAACGCGCGTGTCATCACGGCCGATGGCGCCGCGTCGCGACCGCTCGCCGACTGTGCCACGCTCGATACCGCGATCGAAGCGTCCTGGGCCCATTTCGCAACCCTCGATGAGGAGACCCGGCCATGCTGAACCCGTTCCAGCGCGCTTGCGCCGACGTCTACGGCGGCGGCGACTTCGCCCATGTGCAAAACGTCGAGGAGGCCCGGGAGGCCGGGGACACGCTCTTCGCCTTCCTTATGATCGAGCTCGCTTCGACCGAAGGGTGCGACAGCGCCGAAGAGGCGGTGCGCAGGCTCGATATGGCGATCGCCGACATCCAGGGCCTCGCCGAGGCCCTCCAGCGCGGCGGGCGACCCGCGCGCTGACCCCGCGCGCTGACAAGGGGAGGGGGGGCTGAAGAGGCGGCGACTTGCCGCCTTTCAAGACCGAGGCCTCCCGATGTCAGTCCTTCCGATCATCCAATCTGCCGCCGCGCCAAGGCAGATCGACTATCTCACCGTTGGCGCTCCGCCGCCGATCGTTCTTGCCTATGGCATCGGCGTCGATTCGACCGCGCTCCTCGTCGAACTCGAAGCGCGCGGCGAGGCACCGGATCTCGTTCTGACCGCCGATCCTGGAGCGGAGAAGCCGGAGACCTATGAATATCAAAAGCTGATCGCCGCCTGGATGGCGGCGCGGCGCATTCCCTATGAGGTGGTCCGCTACGTGCCCCGGCGCTTCAAGCACTGGCCGCCTTATTATTCGATCCTCGCGAACGTGCTGACCAATGCGACGCTCCCCAGCATCAGTCTGGGGCGGCACAGCTGCTCGCTCAAATGGAAGGTCGCTCCGCAAGACGCCTTCTTGAAGCAGTGGGCCCCGGCCCAGGCGGCGTGGGCGAGGGGCCAGAAGGTCACACGGCTGATCGGCTATGATGCATCGCCCGCCGACACGCGCCGCTATGCCCACGCCGCCAACATCGATGATCCGCTCTTCCATTGCCGCTATCCGCTGCGCGAATGGAAATGGACCCGCGACCAATGCGCGGCGCGCATCGAGGCCGCCGGCCTGCCGGTCCCGCCCAAGTCGAGCTGCTTCTTCTTATGTTTGCAGATGGTGTCTCGTCTCACGGTAAGTCTCTGTTTCGAGGCGT
>NZ_JBGMOE010000101.1:0-82665 GCF_041424195.1 Tardiphaga sp.
AACAGCAGCGTGATCGCGCCGGAGCACAGCAGCGACATCACGATCAGCGCCGCATACATGTTGTTGTAGGACGCCCAGCCCTGCGCCCATTGCAGATAGAAGCCGAGCCCGGCCTTGACGCCGATCATCTCGGCGACCACGAGCACGGCGAAGGACGCTCCGAGCCCCATGAACAGGCCGACAAAGACATGCGGCAATGCTGCGGGGATCGCGACCTTGGTCACCAGGAAGGACGGTTTGGCGCCCAGCGTCCGCGCGACGTCGTAATAGGCAGTGCTGACACTGGCTACGCCCGACCAGGTCAGCACCGTCACCGGAAAGCCGGTGGCGAGTGCAATCAGGAACGTGCTGGCGCTCCACGCCGACGGGAACGTGAAGAACGCGATCGGCAGCCAGGCCGTCGCCGGCAACGGTCCGATGAAGCGCAGGATCGGATGGACCCAGTAGCCGGCGAGCCGCGACCAGCCGATGGACACGCCGGTGAGGAAACCCGCGGCCGCGCCGATGAAATAGCCGCCGAGCTGCAGCTTCACCGAGGCAAACGCGCTGTCCAGCAGCTTCGGCAGGTCGTCGGTGTAGACCTCGACGATGGACTGCGGCGGTGGAAAGAAGGGTAGCGGCAGCCAGCCGAATTTCGCTGTTGCAAGCTCCCACAGCGTCAGGAACGCTCCCAAGGCAAACAGCCAGGGCGCGCGCCGCTGCACGCCGTCGCCGAATTTGCCGAGCGCCGCCTGCGCCGTGGTTGCAATCGCGATGCCGGCGGCGATCGCGAATGCGGCGTAAGCGACGGCCTCGCTACGCGGCCAGTCACCTATATCCGGCCAGTACAGACATGACAGGCCGAAGGCCAGCCAGGCGAGCCCTGCCCCGATCCCCGTGATGCTGAACCGGAGCTTGCTGACGAATTGCAATCCGCCATCGCCGGCAATCAGCGCGGTTTCGCGATCAGCGCCAAGCGGCGCGATCTCAGACGCGGAATACGTCGGCATAGATGCGCTCCGCGAATTTGGTGGTGTCGGTGCCCGGTTTGAACACCGAGACAGTCTTGAGATCGTCGGCATAGGATTTCAGCTCGCGCTTCAGCGCGTCGCCGACCGGATGATGATGATGGGTGTGATACTTCACCATGCCCAGCAGATCCTCGATGGTCGCATTCTTCGGCGCATAGGGCTGGAATGACTTCGCCGCTTTTTCGGGATTCTGTGACGCGAACATTGCTGCATCGAGCAATGCCTGCGTCAGACCCCGCGCAACCTGCGGATCGTCCCGCAGCAGGCTGCCGCGCACGCCGACGACGCAGCAACTGATATCCTTGTAGGGACCGTCGAGATTGGAGCCGACTTCCTTCAGCTCGCCGTCCTTGAGCCAGAGATAGGCCAGCGGATCGGATGCCAGCCCGATCTGCGCCTCGCCCTTCTCCACGGCGAGCCGCACCAGATTGCCGGGATATTGCCGCCACTCGACATCCTTGTCAGGATTGAGCCCGGCTTTCGCAAGCTGGATCGAGAAGAAGTTCTTGTCGGGCCCGGCCATATCGCCGACCGCGATGGTCTTGCCCTTGAAATCGGCGACGCTCTTCACGTCCGACTTCGCCGGCGCCAGTGCACGCATGCAGCCGCCATGGGTGCCGGCGACGATCTTGACGTCGAAGCCCTGCTCCAGCGGCTTCAGCCAGCGCAGCGCCATGCCCAGGCCCGCATCGGATTTTCCGGTAGCAATGGCTTCGAGAAGCTGGTCCGTCGAGCCGCTGTAGTTCACCAGTTCGACGTCGAGATTCTGCTTCTGGAAGAAGCCGTGATCGATAGCGACCGGCAGCGGCGCAAGGCAGACCGCGCCGGCATTCCAGGAGAGCTTCAATTTGCGCGGCGCGCCGGTGAGCGCTGGCGCCTCCGATGCGGTCCTGCAGATCGGAAATTCCGAGAAATCAATGGGTGACGCCTGCCGAAACGGAAAGGCCTGCGCGCCCCATACGCCGAGCGGTGCGGCCAATGCGGCTGCAGCGCCGCCGCGCAACAGCGACCGGCGATCCATCAGCTGCTTGCGGTTGTGATCATTGTTCGACATCTGGTCTCCTTGCGATCGGCACAGCGCTGCCCATGGCCACAACGCATGGTGTTGCGGCTCGCGCTGATGCGATGGTCAATGTTTTGAGTGGAAGCTCAGCCGTGAGAGTCCGACGACTCCCGCCCCTGTGATTACGATGGTACGAGGATGGGCAGCGCGGCCGCTTCGGTCAATGAAATGGAATTTTGAATGTGAAAGCGCGGTGAGATTTTCTCTCCAACTTCAATCATCTCTAGAGTGAAACGCTTCGGACGGCACACGAACGTTCTGTGCTTCGACAACATCGCAGAAAATTCTATCTAGCCATCATCGTTGCGATCGCCGGGATCAATCGGGCCGGCCTCAACTCGGAATCTCCACTGGAGCGATCGGCATCGTCGGAACGACCGTCCGATCCGGCACAAGCAAGTTCGGGGGCAACGAACGAGCGCGATCTTCACATCGTGACGTCATGCGTCCGTCACGAACGGGAGATAACAGAACGTTGCTAAATGATTAATGTGCCGGGGGGCATTTGTGGCGTTGAATCTTGGTTTCCTCGACGATCTGTGCGCATTTCCATCTAGAACGCCCCCCACCAGCTTCAAATTCGGCTCCAGCGTTCGGCGCTTGATCCTGCTCTGCACGGCATCTGCCATTGCGATCGTTTCGACGACCGCAAGCCAGGCAGGACAACTCCCTGCCAGCGCATTCCAGGTCTATGATTCCGCTGCAGCGTCGAGCATTCAGCCGGGACCTTTCTCGCTCTATCTGGTTCGGGTGAACAGCATCGACCCGACCCAGTTGAATCTTGGCTTTACCGAAATCGGCAAGAAAGTATCGGCCTACGATCTGCTGACGCCAGCCGGACTTGCCAATGATCTTCTGACCGGCGGCAGTATCGAGCCGGTGATCATCGGGCCGGGCGGCATCCTCTATCTGACCAACGGCCACCACACTTTCACGGCGCTGACGCGATCGATTTACGGCGCCTCGAATCCCAATGTCTACGTCAATGTCATCGCCAATTATTCCAACCTGACGCCCGCGCAATTCTGGGCACAGATGCAGGCCAGCAATTTCCTGCTGCCGCTCGACAACGGCGTTATCCGAAGCGTCGATCCGCTGACCGGCGCGCCGATTCCGTCCACCTACGCGGGCATGACCAATGACCCGTATCGCGGGCTGGAATACAGCATTCTCAAGAACAAAAGCAGCAAGCTGTTTACGACCACCGCCAACATCACCGGCGCGGTCGGCTCGTCGATCCCCGGCCTCGACAAGACTGCGGCATTCTACTCCGACTTCATCTGGGCCAATGCGTATCGCGGCGCCAATGGCGGTCTCGGCCTCGCCTATCTGTCGCCGGGTGACATTGCCATTGCGACCAAGTGGAACCTGACCGGTACCAGTGAAACCACGCTGACCGGCGTCGGAAAAGTGACCGTCGCGCAGCTTCCCGGCTATATCCTGTCCGCCACAGGCAGCATCACCATCAACGGTACGATCACCGACGCGACCCTGGCCAATGGCGTCCTCGACGGGACGAAGGCCGGCACGTTCGATCAGAGCACGAGCTTCGCCTCGTTCAGCGGCTTGCGCGGCCTTAACCTTGGCACCGTCACCATCGGCTCGACGGCGCCCGGCTTCATCATGCAGCTCGGCGGCGACAGTGGCGGGATAGTCAGCCTCACCGGCAGCAATACCTATACCGGAGGCACCACGATCCTGGCCGGCACGCTGGGCGTCAACAGTGACGCCGCTCTGGGTGCCGCACGCCCGGTCAGCGCCGCGATTGATCCCAACAACATTCTCGCCAGTGTGCAGGCTGCCAACGGCATCACCTTCAACAGTTTGAGCGAAGGCAAAGGCACGCTTCAGGTTGCCAGTTCGTTTTCAACCAATCGGCCGATCGCCGTCAGTGGCGAGACAGCCATTCTGAGCCCGCAGGGTGCCGGCACGACGCTGACACTGACAGGCGAAATTGTATCGGTTGGAACCGCCGGCACCGGGCTCGGCAGCGCTAACGGAGAGTCCGACCTCACTGTCAACGCAAGCGCGAACACCGGGATGGTGAAAATCGCGCCCACCAGCGGCAGCAACTCGCTGTTCTACGGCAACTGGATCATCTCCAAGGGCATTCTGCAGGCATCCAGCGACGCGGCGCTCGGCAACACCACGGGCCCCTCTTATACTATCGGTCAGATCGATCTCGATGGCGGAACGTTTCAGGCCGGCGCATCGTTCAGCTCGGTTCGCAGCCTTTACCTGACCGGCGGCAGCACCTTTGACACCAACGGTTACACGACCTCTTTCGCCGGCTCGATGACCGACGTCCAGCGCACGCTGACGGTCGTCAACAGCAATACGACGACGGCGGGCGCGGTGACGTTTGGCTCCCTCGACATCAGCGGAACCAGCACGACGAGTGCAACCGCATCGACATCGACCCTGGCGCTCACCGGCGGCGCCGCGGGCGAGACGGTGACATTGACCAACGGCATCAAGCGCTCCGATCGTTCGACCCTTTTGATCGCTCCGACCTCTGCCGCGACCAACGTCACACTTGGCGTGACCGAAAAAGTGCTGTCAGGGACCGCACCAACCCTCACCAATGGAATCGTGTCGCCGTGGACGATCATTGATCTCGGCAGCGCCTCGGTCTCCAACGGCGCCGCCGCCGGCAATAATCGCTTCAACTTCGCGACCTACGATCCGACCACCGGCTTCCGTGCGGCGACTTACAGCAAGACCGGCTCGGGAGCCGCCGCCGGCATCAATGCCGCCACCGCCACCGATGTGGTGGAGCAGACCGGCAACGGCACGCTGACAACGAACAAGAGCGCATATGCGTTAAAGGTCGATTCAGGCGCCGTGATCACGGCCACCGGCATGACGCTGACGCTGGGCGACGGCACCAATCCCGCGGGCCTCATTCTCAGCGGCAGCAGCGCGGCGATCAACGGCGGCACGCTGGCGTTCGGCGGCAGCGAAGCGCTGGTCTTCGTACGCGGCACCACGGCGGTCTCCTCGCTGCTGACCGGCACCAACGGCCTCACGCTGTCCGGCACCGGCACGCTGACATTGAGTTCAGCCTCGGCAGGTTTGACAGGACCGGTCGATATCGCTTCCGGTACACTGAACCTTACGGCCGCTAATGCGCTGATCAATGCGGGCAGCGTCAACCTGTCGAACGTCAAGAGCAACCCGTCAGCGGCGATCCTGACAATGTCGGCCAACAACACCTTCGCCTCGCTCAACAGCTCCGGCAGCAACAGCGCGATAACCCTGACTGGCGCCAACACGGTGCTGACCATCGGCCAAACCGGAAATGCGAATGCCGCGCTGAACAACCTCGATTCGACGCTGTCGAGCACCATCACGGATACCGCTGTTGCCGCCGGTAGCAGCGCGATCGTCAAGGCCGGCACCGGCCTGCTCGATCTCTCCGGCGCAACGCTCACCCTCACGGCGGGCAGCAATGTTGCCGTCAATGCCGGCACATTGCGGGTCAGCGCCTCGTCCTTTACCAACACCAACAATCTCGTCACAGCCTCGGGCAGCGAAGTGCAGTTCGCGCAGAATGGCGGCGGCAAGTTCGCCGGCAACATCACCGGGGGCGGCGTCATGCATCTGATCGGCGGCACCCTGCAGCTGACCGGTACCGGCAACAGCTATACAGGCGGGACCGTCGTCGAGCAGGGATCGACCCTCGATCTGACCACAAGCAACGTCTCGAGTGGCAACGCCAACATCGCCAATGCCGGTGGCCTGATCGTGTTCGACCAAGCCTTCGACGGCAGCTATTCAGGCATCATCAGCGATGCGCGCCAGATGCAGGCCACGACCGGTGCACTGCTGTCCGGCAGCCTGATCAAGGACGACTCCACCGGCAACAATACGGGCAATCTGATCCTTGCCGCGGTACAGGCTTATACTGGCGGCACATTCGTCGAGGCAGGCACGATCACCCTCGGGGTGACTGACGCCATCGCCACGAGTTCCGGCGTCGATCTCGGACGGGTCGGGGGACCGACAGGAACCGGTGCGGCGGCAGCGGGCACCGCAACCGCCATTCTCGCCCTGAACGCCAACAACACCATTCAGGGCCTGATGAGCGAGGCGGGAAACAACACCGCTGTCCAGCTCAACGCCAACACCCTGACCATCAACACGGCAGCAAACACCGTATGGTCCTTCGGCGGCGCCATCAGCGGCGCTGGTTCGCTGGTCAAGAATGGGGCCGGAAAGGAAATTCTGACCGGCACCAGTAGCTATACCGGGACCACAACGGTGAATGCCGGCACATTGAGCATCAACGGCTCGATAGCTTCATCGTCGCTGACCACCGTCAATGCCGGCGGCACCCTCGGCGGCACCGGCACTGTCGGCAATACCACGATCAATGGCGGCACACTGTCACCGGGCAATTCGATCGGCGCCCTGTCCGTTCAGGGCAACCTGGTGTTCACGGCGGCGGCGAGCTATCTCGTCGAAGTCTCATCGAGTTCGGCGGACCGTACCAACGTCGCTGGTACCGCAACACTCGCCGGAAACGTCCTCGTGGCTCCGCAAGGAACGGTGAATTTCGGCAAGGCCTATACGATCCTGTCCGCCGATGGCGGTATTCTTGGTCAATTCGGTTCTGTTACCACCGGCAATCCGCTGATCGCCGCATCGCTCTCCTACACATCCAATAATGCGGCACTCACGCTCAGCCCGAATCTGGCACCATTTGCCGGCGCGTCGGTCAATCAGCAGAATGTTGCGACGGCGCTGCAATCCGGTCTACAGAACGGTGCCTCCGGCACATTTGGTTTCCTGTTCAGTCTGCCGACGTCGGCGCTGCCCGGGATCATGACGCAACTGTCTGGTGAAACCACTGTGGCCGCGCAGCAGACCACGTTCGACGCGATGCGACAGTTTACCGGCGCAATGCTGGAGTCGCCGATCGACGGCTTTGGTACTGGATCCGCAGCGGGCGCGACAGCCTTTGCCGAACAGGACGATGCCGCTTTGGGTTATGCATCGACCGGTCGCAAGCGGGCCGCCGGCAGCGAGCGGGAAGCCTATGGCATGATCACCAAGGCCCTTCCCCGCCAGCCCGTCTACGATCCAAGCTGGAACGTCTGGGCCGCCGGCTTCGGCGGATCGCAGACCACCGATGGCAATGCGGCGACCGGATCGAACAACACCACGAGCCGCATCTATGGCACGGCGGTGGGCGCGAATTACCGGTTCTCGCCAAACACCATCGCCGGGTTCGCACTGGCCGGCGGCGGCACCAATTTCAGCGTCGCCAATGGCGGCACCGGACGCTCCGATCTGTTCCAGGCTGGCGCCTTCGTCCGCCACACCACGGGTCAGGCCTATATCTCCGGCGCGCTGGCCTATGGCTGGCAGCAGATCTCCACCAACCGCACCATCGCCTTGACCGGCCCCAGTCCGTTGCAGGCGCGGTTCGACGCCAACGCCTATTCGGGGCGCATCGAGGCGGGCAATCGCTGGGTCATGCCAGGGATGTCCGGCGTCGGCATCACTCCCTACGTAGCCGGCCAGTTCACCACATTCGATCTGCCGGCCTATTCCGAGCAGTCGCAAAGCGGCGTTGCCGCCTTCGCCCTGAATTACGCGGCCAAGACCGTGACCGACACCCGCAGCGAATTGGGACTGCGTGCCGACAAATCATATGCTCTGGAAAATGCAGTGCTGTCGCTGCGCGGTCGGGTCGCCTGGGCGCACGAATACAATCCCGATCGCAGTGCTGCGGCAACCTTTCAGTCCCTGCCCGGAGCTTCCTTCGTGGTGAACGGTGCCGCGCGGGCCAGTGACTCCGCACTCACCACGGCGGCAGTTGAGACCCGATGGCTGAACGGCATGTCGATCGCGGCGAGCTTCGAATCCGAACTATCCGAAACCACGCGCAGCTACGCCGGAAAGGGCATCGTCCGGTACGAGTGGTAAGCGACAGCCTCAATACACGTCGAGCTGGAAGCGCCCCTTCTTCTTCAGCTCACTGACGAACATCACCGCCTCGTCGGTCGAGCGCGCGCCGTGCTGGGCGGCGATGTCGACCAGAGCCCGTTCGACATCCTTGGCCATGCGCTTGGCATCGCCGCACACATAGACATGGGCCCCTTCGGCGAGCCAGGTCCAGACGTCGCGGCCGACCTCGCGCATGCGATCCTGCACGTAGAACTTCTCGCCGGCATCCCGCGACCACGCCAGCGACAACCGTGTGAGGAAGCCCTCGGCCTTCATGCCATTGAGTTCGTCAGCATAGAAGAAATCCGAGGCGCTGCGCTGATGGCCGAAGAACAGCCAGTTCTTGCCCGGCGCCTTGGTGGCCCTGCGGTCATGCAGGAAAGCCCTGAACGGCGCAATGCCGGTGCCCGGCCCGACCATGATGATCGGCGTCTCCGGGTTTTCCGGCAGCGCAAAGCCATGAGCCTTCTGGACATAGACCTTGAGTTCGTCGCCGGGCTGGATGCGATCGGCGAGGAAGCTGGAGGCGAGACCATGGCGCTTGCGCTTGCCGACCATGTAGCGAACGATATCGACGGTCAGCGAGAGTTTGCCGGGCGTGGCGTTGTGCGATGACGAGATCGAATAGAGTCGCGGCTGCAACGGCTCCAGTGCCTCAACGAAGGCTTCCGGATGCGGGCGCACGCTGGAGAACTTCTGCAGCGCCGCCATCACGTCGAGCGTCGCTGCATCGCCATCGGGATCTTCGCCCTGCGCCAGCGCGCGGGCCTTGGCGCGTAGCGTACCGCCGGTGAGATAGGACATCAGCTCGAACAGGCTGTCCGGTGCCGGCGCCAGCGAAACATCAAACTGCAGCACCTCACGCAGGGTCTTGCCGCGCACTTTCGTTGTGTGCGACGCGCCGAGCAGTGCGATAATCTGGTCGACATGGCCGAGATCGTTCGACGCGAAGATGCCGAACGAGTCGCCGACGACATAATCGAGCCCGCAGCCGGACAGATCGAAATCGATATGCCAGGTCTCTTTCTCTGAGCCCTTGCCGTTGAGCAGACGGCGCCCAACAAATTTTGCCGGCGCGGGATTGTCACGCGAGCGGCCGAGCGTCGATGGATCGGGCGCCGCCACTTCGGCAGGCTCTGCAGTTGCCGGCTTCACCGCGGCGGGCGCAGCGCCGGCCGGTGCCTTGTCGAGCTCTTCATAGAGCGACTTAAGCATCCGCGCGGTTTCCTTGCCGCCGGGGACGCAGAGGTTCAGGCGCGTTTCGGCCCTGGTGGCAATCGCGTCGGAATAGTCGTTGCAGTTATAACCGCACTGGCCGCAATCCTGCTGCGCCATCGCTGCCATCATCTTGCGGCGGACCGGCTTGCCTTCGGCGAGCTTCATGCGATCGGCGATCGGCATGGTCTGGTCATGCCAGGGCGCGCCGTCGTCGTCTTCCATGATGGCCGCGCCCTGCTCCGCCGACAGCGGCGTCGCCGGCGCATCGGACAACAGGCCGGCGAAGAAGCCGTTCAGCCAGGAGCGCTGCGCTTCGGAGAACGGCGCAGACGATGGAATGATCTCGAGTTTGGGGAGCGGCGTCATCTGGTTCATGCGGACACCTGTTCGTCAGCGAGCGTGCGCAGCGCCGCGCCGTCATGGCGGCGCGCGAAAGTCAGGAAGGTCTCATCCGGCGATGTGCGATTGGCGAGGTAGGCCTTCAGCAGGCGCTCGACGACGACCGGCGCGTCCTCGGACCTGACGTTCTGATAGACCTCCTGCCCGACATCGGCCTGCGGCCCGAAACCGCCGCCGGTGAAGATGTGGAAGCCGTCCACCGTATCATCGCTATCCTCGACCGCGACGCGCGCGCCGATCATGCCGATGTCGCTGATATAATGCTGCGCGCAGGAATGATGGCAGCCGGTGAGATGGATGTTGATCGGCGTATCGACCTCGACGCGCGTGTCGCACCACGCGGCGATGTCCGTCGCTGTCTGCTTGGTGTCGGCATTGCCGAACTTGCAACCGGCTCGGCCGGTACAGGCAATCAGGCCGGCGCGGATCTCGGTGGTCTTGATGGCAAGGCCGAGTGCCTCGATGGCCGCGGTCGCCAGCGCGACATTCGCGTCTTCCACACCGGGGATGAGCAGGTTCTGCCACACCGTGAGGCGGATATCGCCGTCACCGAGATCGGCCGCAATCTTCGAAAGCCCCCGCATCTGATCGGTCGTCACCTTGCCCAGCGGCAGCACGACACCAATCCAGTTCAGGCCTTCCTGCTTCTGTCTGTGCACGCCGATATGCGCCGTGCGGTCGAAGCCTGGGCGGGGCAGCAACGCGTCCGCCGGAACGCGGGTAAACGGCGCGCCGAGCTTCTCCTCGACCAGGGTGAGGAACTTCTCCATGCCCATGCCGTCGATCACGTATTTCAGCCGCGCCTTCAGCCGGTTGGTGCGGTCGCCAAGATCGATGAACACGCGCACGATAGCGTCGGACACCCTGGTGGAGTCCTCAGGTCTCACGATGATGCCGGTATCGGTGGCGAAATCCTTGTGGCCGGTGATGCCGCCGATCCCGAGCTTGAACCAGACGCCCGGTTCGACGCCAAATCCGTCCTTCACCTCGACCGCAGCGAAGGCGATGTCGTTGGTATCCTCCAGCACAGCGATCTTGCCGGCGCCGTCGAAAGCCACGTTGAATTTGCGCGGAAGTCCGGCGAGCGAGCGATCGTTGAGAATGTGATAGTGCCACTCGCGCGCATAGGGCCGCGTATCCAGCAATTCCTGCGGATCGATGCCGGCGGTCGGCGTGCCCGTGACGTTGCGGATGTTGTCGGCCCCGGAGCCGCGTGAGCACAGACCGAGATCCTGGATTCCCTCGATCAGCTTCACGGCATTTTTCGGCGGAATCTCGCGCACCTGCAGATTGGCGCGCGTGGTCACATGCGAGAACGGACCGCACAACGCGTCACTGAGATCCGCAAGACCCGCAAGCTGCCAGTGCTTCATGACGCCGTTCGGAATCCGAAGCCGGCACATATAGGAGTCCTGCGTTGGCCCAACATAAAAGATGCCGTAATAGCGCCAGCGGAAATTGTCGGCCGGCGACGGACGGGCATCCGCAAGCGCCTGCGCTTTCAGGCGTGGATAGGCGTCGAACGGATGTTCCTCCCGCTTCCACTTCTCCTGGTCGACCAGCTTCCTGCCCGCCGCGATGGTGCGGTCCTGCGCCTTGATGTGCGGCGCATCCGGTCCGGTCGGTTCAACATTCGTCCTGCCCGCCGTCCCGCCGCCGAGGCCCTTGCCGACACGGCTGATCTGCAGCCCGGTCGAAAAGCCTTCGAGGTAGCGCTTCTGTTCGTCAGTGAAGTCGACGGAGAGCGTTTCGATTTTCATGCGCGCGACGAAGCTCCTGCGGGCCACAACGTGGCTTCAACGGGGATACGGATTGTGACCGCACAGGATCAGGTCAGCGCGTGACGCCGGCTTTGGATTCTGGAAACGGTCCGATCAGCCTCGTTGCTGCGGAAATCCATCTGGGACTGGCCGGCGGACATCAGCGGTCGCCGGCTGGTTAGAGACATTCAAGTCTCATGCCAAAATGTCGCGGGTAAAAATCGTCGGAAAATCAGCGCATTGGCCAGCGCATCGGGCAAACCCGCCCGCGCGTTGCCAGCATTTTGCACCGCACGCTCAATATTTAGACGGCAGCGGGGATTGCTGCCGTCCAGGGCGTCAGGCCATGGCCGATCTAGGGTTTCGCCGTCAGATCGGCGATCCCGTCATCAAACACACGCGTTTGCCGAAGCATGTCCTCGATGCCGTCAACCGCGACACCAAGATCGACCTGCGACGTATCGATGACCAGTTCGACCGCCTCCGGCGCCTGATAGTCATTGGCGATACCGGTGAAGCCCGGCAGATCGCCGGCGCGGGCCCTGGCATAATGCCCCTTGGGATCGCGCTGCTCGCAGATCTCCGCCGGAGTCGCGACATAGATCTCGCGAAATGCAGTATTCACCGTGCTGCGGGCCTCGGCGCGATCGCCGCGCGAGGGTGAAACAGCCGCGACGATGGCGATATGACCGTTGCGGGCGAGATGGCCGGCCATCTCTGCCAGCCGCCGGACATTCTCCCTGCGATCGGCGGCGGAGAAGCCGAGGTCGCGATTGAGGCCGGCGCGCAGCGTGTCGCCGTCGAGCAGGATCGGCGAACCGCCTTTGGCGAACAGACGATGCTCCAGCGCCCGCGCCAGTGTAGACTTGCCCGATCCCGGCAATCCCGTGAACCACACAACCGCGCCTTGATGGCGGTAACGCGCCGAACGTTCCTCAGGCCGCAGTGCCGACTGCACCGGCACGATGTCTGACGACACCGCACGCTGTCCGGCATCGGCCGAGAGCACGAGGCCACCACCCGCAATACGGCCGTTGACCTCGATGACGAGGCGTCCGGTTCGCGGATTGTCGACGTAGCGATCGGCCGCGACCGGCTGCGCCAGCGCAATATCGATTTCACCGACGTGATTACGGGCGATTTCTTTCGTCTCGACACTCGCCAGCTCGCCGGGATCGATCGCCTTTTCAATCGCGACCACGGTAGCCCGCACTTCCCGCACACCAAGCCGAAGCAGGATCGACGATCCCGCTGTCAGCGGCTGGTCGTGCAGCCAGAAGATCCGCGCACGCAGCCGCCTTGTGTCGCGCGGTTCTGCGCCAACGTGAGCGATCACATCGCCGCGCTCGACGAACAGTTCGCGGTCCAGCGTGATACCGACGGACCGCCCTGCCCCGTGCTCGCCTTTCAGCGGCATCGCCGACCAGCGCTCCACGCTCTTGATCTTTGCCCGCTTGCCGGCAGGCATGATCACGACGTTGTCACCGACCGCCAGATGGCCCGCCTCGATGCGCCCGGCGACAATGCGGCGATCGTCGAACTTGTAGATCGCCTGTACCGGCAGTCGCAGTGGCAATTCATCAAGCGCGAGCGCCGGCGTCAGTGCATCGAGCGCACCTACAACGGTCGGTCCGCGATACCAGCCGATACGGTCAGTATGGGTGGCCACACCATCGCCGTCCCGCGCCGAGATCGGAATCACCGCGGCAGGCGTGACGCCGAGTTCGACGAGATGCGCCGAGATTTCGTCGCTGATCGCCTGGAAGCGCTGAGCGCTGAAATCAACGCGGTCCATCTTGTTGACGACGACGGCGACCTGCCTCACGCCCAATAGATGCAGCAGATAGGCATGGCGCCGGGTCTGATCGCGCACGCCTTCCAGCGCATCGATGATCAGCACGGCGCCATCGGCCTGCGACGCGCCGGTGATCATGTTGCGCAGAAATTCGGCGTGGCCGGGCGCGTCGATCAGAATGACGTCGCGCAACTTGGTGCGAAAGCGGATCTGCGTGGTGTCGATGGTGATGCCCTGGTCACGCTCGGTCTGCAACGCATCGAGCAGGAACGACCATTCGAAGGGCATGCCGCGCCGCGCGCTGACCGCTTTCAGCATCTCCAGCTTGCCGTCCGGCAGGCCGCCGGTCTCGTGCAGCAGCCGGCCGACCAGGGTCGACTTGCCGTGATCCACATGGCCGACGATGACGATGCGCAATTGCGGACGTGTGGTGCCGTTGGGCATCCCGAGCGAAACCGGGTTGACGGGTTTGGTCATGGCATCACCTCTTAGAGATAGCCGGCGACGCGCAGTCGCTCGAAGGCGTCTTCGGTCTCGTGATCGAGTGCGCGGCCGGCGCGCTCGGGCACGGTGGTGCCGTCGAGCTCGATCAGGATTTCGGCAATCGTGCTGGCAGTGGACGCGACGGGATTGGTGATGTCGGCATCGCCCAGCGAGCGGTAGCGCTTGCCGTCCTTGGCCAGATACAGCGGAATGATCGGGATGTTTTCCCGCGCCGTGTAGGCCCAGATGTCGGCTTCGGTCCAATGCAGGATGGGATGAATGCGCAGATGCGCGCCGGGCGGCGGCGAAGCGTTGAACTGATCCCAGAATTCCGGCGGCTGATCGCGCACGTCCCATCCGCCTTCGACGCCGCGCGGCGAGAACACGCGCTCCTTGGCACGGGTCGCCTCTTCGTCGCGCCGGATGCCGGCGATCAATCCGTCGAAACCGTGCTTGGCAAGCGCCAGCTTGAGCCCTTCGGTCTTGCGGGCTGCCGAGCGTGCCGCCGGCGGCAGCGTCGGGTCGACGCTGTCGATCGACGGGCAGTATTCGATGGTGAGGTCGAGTCCCCACTCATCCGCATATCGATCGCGGAACGCGTACATCTCGGGAAATTTCTTTCCGGTATCCACATGCAGCGCGGGAAACGGCACGCGACCGAAGAACGCCTTGCGCGCCAGCCAGATCATCACGTTGGAATCCTTGCCGAGCGACCACAGCAAGGCCAGCTTCTTCAATCGCGCGAAGGCTTCGCGGAGAATGTAGATGCTCTGTGCTTCCAGTTGATCGAGGTGATCCATCGACGCGACGTCGGCTCGGACGCGCTCAAGATTGGTTGACGTCATACGCCTTCTCCAAACCCTCAAAACCGCCGTGAGATTCGTCCTTGCTCGCGAGGCGGGCATGCTCGGAGAAATTGCATCTCTGGAACTGGATTTGCGGAGTTAAAAAATCTAAACTGCCTTTGTTGAATAGAAAGAATATCCTTCTATTCAATGGCGATAAATAACTGATATATAGAATCTTATTCCAGTCAAGCTGGAGTTTGCTCAGGAGTGTGTGATGTCGCCGCCGCAAGCCACCGCAAGTGCCGATGAATGGGACCGGACGCTGCAATCCGCCTCGCCGGCCGAGGTGGTCGCCGTAGCGCTGCGTCTGGTGGGCCGCGATCAACTCGCACTGGTGTCGTCGTTCGGCACGGAGGCGGCGGCGCTGCTGAAGGTGATGGCCGATGTCGACACCGCCATTCCCGTACTGTTTCTCGACACTGGCTGGATGTTCGAGGAGACCCTCGCCTATCGCGATCAGTTGATCGCAACGCTGGGCCTGCGCGACGTGCGAACGATACGTCCCGCAGCGGACGCGCTCGCTGCTCACGACAGTGACGGAGACCTGTGGTCATCCGATCCCGATAGCTGCTGTCGGATCCGAAAGGTCGAACCGCTGGCACAAGCCCTGTCGCCATTCGCTGCGTGGATCAATGGTCGCAAGCGATTTCAGGGCGGATTACGCGCCGCCATCCCGGTGGTCGAGACCGATGGCGACAAGCTGAAATTCAATCCGTTCGCCAATGTGGAGCCGGACGAGATCAGGCTGATCTACGCATCCGCAAACCTGCCGCCGCATCCGCTCGTCGCATCGGGCTTTGCCTCGGTAGGCTGCATGCCCTGCACGACGCGCACCTCACCCGACGAAGACCCGCGCGCAGGCCGATGGCGCGGCCGGGCCAAGACGGAGTGCGGCATCCACAAGTCGGCGAGCTGACGCAGCCGCTACGACTTCATATGCACGATTTCGAACGCAGCCAGATGCGCCGCGATATTATCGGGATCGAACGCCGGGCCGGCAAAGGCGCCAACCCCATCCGGCACGTCGCTGCTGGCGCTTGGCGCGATCCCCAGCGCCGCATCGTAGAGATCAGGCCTGAATACGGCCTCGGCGGTCTTCTGCGCTTCCGGGCTGATAGAGGCCTGCCCCCAACGCACCATCTGCGCATAAAGCCACGTCGCCTGGCGCGGATCGGGACGCCCCGCCCCTTCACGGCCGACCAGCAGATAGCGGCCGCTCTCACGCATGGTGCCGTCAGGTGAAATCTTCAGCCGGCCATCCAGCGTCCGCAATAAGACCTCCGGCGAGACGCCGATATGTTCGGGCTTGGCCAGAATGGCCGCCGTCTCGTCGCGATTGTCTGGGGCCTCGATGAAGGCCGCGGCCTTCACATGCGCCCGCGTCAGTGCGGCGACGGTGTCCGGGTTCTTCTCCGCCCAGGCCTGCCGGACCGCCAGCACCTTCTCGGCAGCGCACAGCAGGATGTCGGAGACGAAATGCAGGATGTGGCCGACGCCGAGATCGACGGCGACCGAATTCCACGGCGCGCCGACGCAGAACGCGTCCACGTGACCGTTGGCAAGGCTGTCCACCATGTAAGGCGGCGGCAGCACCACGAGGCGCACGTCCTCGTCGGGATCGACGCCGCCGGCCGCCATCCAGAATCGCAGTTGATAGTTATGGGTCGAGAACGGAAACGTCATGCCAAAGGTCAGCGGCTCGGCCCCGGCCCTGCTGCGGGCCGCCACCACACGGCGCAGTGCCTGCGCAGTGGCCATCGGATCGGTGGGATTGCCATCCAGTTCAGCCTTCAATGCGGCATGCAGAGCCGGCGAGACCGTGATGGCGTTGCCGTTGATGCCGAGATTGAACGGCGCCACGATCGGCACTTTCACATGCCCGAGCCCGAGGCTGGAAGCGATGGCAACGGGCGCCAGAAGATGCGCCGCTTCGAACAGGCCGATATTGAGCTTGTCGCGGACATTCGACCACGACACTTCGCGCACCAGCGTAACGTCCAGCCCTTCGGCCCTGGTGAAGCCCTTGTCGACGGCGACGATCAACGCGGCGGCATCGACCAGCGGAATGAAACCAACACGAAGCGGGTGATCGGTCATTTCAGCAACTCCGCTGCGGTGATGATCGACTGTGCGATCTCACCGATTTTCTTCTTCTCGCGCATCGCCGTGGATCGCAGCAATACGTAAGCCTCTTCTTCCGTGAGGCCCTTGACCTTCATCACGATGCCCTTGGCGCGGTCGATGATCTTACGCTCCTCCAGGGCCGACTTGGTGCGCTCGAGCTCGTCCTGCAGTTTGGAGAAGGCATTGAAACGGGAGATGCAGAGATCGAGGATCGGCTTGATCCGCTCCTTCTTCAGCCCGTCCACGATGTAAGAGGATACCCCTGCCTCGACCGACGCCCGGGCCGCCTCGGCGTCGCTCTGGTCGACGAACATCGCCACCGGCCGGCGCACCGCGCGGCTGACCTGGAACATTTGTTCCAGCACGTCACGGCTGGGGTTTTCCAGGTCGATGACGATGACGTCGGGGTCCAGGGCGTAGATCCGGGCGAGCAGATTGTGCATTTCCCGGATGTGCTGGACGTCGATATAGCCGGCCTCCCGCAGCCCTTCCTCGAGGATCGCGGCCCGAATCGGGCTTTCGTCGACAATGACAATTTTGGGCGACTGGTCGGCAGGCATCGGGCACTCACAGGGATGCGGAATACCCATAGCACGCCCGCGCACGGCTTAAAGCCTTGTAATTATGGGCAAATGGGACTACCTGCTGCCTCTCAATCAGGCAGATCGAACATGCAACAGGCCGCCGCGCCGAAAATCTCCTTTGTGTCACTGGGATGCCCGAAGGCCCTGGTGGATTCCGAGCGCATCATCACGCGCCTGCGGGCCGAAGGTTACGAACTCGCACGCAAGCACGACGGTGCCGACATCGTCATCGTCAACACCTGCGGCTTCCTCGACAGTGCCAAGGCGGAGTCGCTGGGCGCCATCGGCGAAGCCATGGCGCAGAATGGCAAGGTCATCGTCACCGGCTGCATGGGCGCCGAGCCCGAGCAGATCGAAGCCGCTTATCCCAACCTGCTGTCGATTACCGGCCCTCAGCAATATGAGAGCGTGCTCGACGCCGTGCACCGCGCGCTGCCGCCGGTGCACAATCCGCATATCGATCTCGTGCCGCCGCAGGGCATCAAGCTGACGCCGCGGCACTACGCCTATCTGAAAATTTCCGAGGGCTGCAACAATCGCTGCACCTTCTGCATCATCCCGAAGCTGCGCGGCGATCTCGTCTCACGCCCTGCCAACGAAGTGCTGCTGGAGGCTGAGAAGCTGGTGAAGGCCGGCGTCAAGGAACTGCTGGTCGTGTCGCAGGACACCTCGGCCTATGGCGTCGATATCAAATACGCCACCAGCCCGTGGAAGGACCGTGAGGTCCGCGCCAAATTCTACGATCTGGCGAAAGAGCTCGGCGAACTCGGCGCCTGGGTGCGGCTGCAATATGTTTACCCGTATCCCCATGTCGACGAAGTCATCGGCCTGATGAATGCTGGCAGCAATGTGCTGCCCTATCTCGACATCCCGTTTCAGCATGCGGCCCCGGAAGTATTGAAGGCGATGAAGCGCCCGGCCGCGCAGGACAAGACGCTGGCGCGCATCAAGACGTGGCGCGAGATGTGCCCGGATCTCACACTCCGCTCGACCTTCATCGTCGGCTTTCCCGGCGAGACCGAAAGCGACTTCCAGTATCTCTTGGACTGGCTGGAGGAAGCGCAGATCGACCGCGTGGGCGCGTTCAAATACGAGTCCGTGGCGGGCGCGACCTCCAACGCCATCGCCAATGCGGTGCCTGAAGAAATCAAGCAGCAGCGCTGGAATGCGCTGATGGAGCGCCAGCAGAAGATCTCCGCGCGTCGCCTCAAGCGCAAGGTCGGAACGCGCCAGCAGATCATCATCGACGAGGTCGGCCCGACCGTATCGAAGGGCCGCTCGAAGGCTGACGCACCTGACATCGACGGATCGGTCTACATCACCGCACGCCGGCCGCTGAAGGTCGGCGAGATCGTCACGGCGAAGATCGAGCGCGCGGATGCGTATGATCTGCACGGGACCGTGGCGGGGTTTTAATAGACGTGCCGGCGGCGGTGGTTTCCCTCCCCACCAGGGGGAGGGAAAAGAACAAAGCTCACACCTTCAAAATCACAGCGCCCGTGGTCTTGCGTGCTTCCAGATCCACATGCGCCTTGGCTGCATCCTTCAGCGCATAGGCGTGATTGATCGGCACATGCAGCTTGCCGTCGATCACAGCCGAGAACAGCGTGTCGGCGCCCTCCAGCAATTCAGAGCGCTTGGCGACATAGTCGTTCAACTTCGGGCGCGTCGCGAACAGCGAGCCGTGATTGTTGAGTTCGGCGATCGCGAATGGCGGCACCGGGCCTGAAGCATTGCCGAACGATACCCACATGCCACGGGGCTTCAGGCACGACAGCGAGCCCGGATAGGTGGTCTTGCCCACACCGTCATAGACGACATCGCACAGTTCGTTACGGCTGATCTGCTTCACGCGATCGACGAAGTTCTCTTCGTTGTAATTGATGACGTGATCGCAGCCATTGGCCAGCGCCAGCTCGCCCTTCTCCTTCGAGCCGACGGTGCCGATCACGTGTGCGCCCATGGCCTTGGCCCACTGGCAGGCGAGCAGACCGATGCCGCCCGCCGCGGCATGGATCAGCACGCGGTGATGCGGCTCGACCTTGAAGGTCTTGTGCAGCAGATACCAGACCGTGAGGCCCTTGAGCATCAGCACGGCGCCCTGCTCGTGGGTGATGAGGTCGGGCAGCTTCACCAGCCGGTCTGCTGCGAAGACGCGCTCAGTGGCATAGCTGCCGAGATTTGAATAATAGGCAACCCGGTCGCCGGGATGGAAACCGGTAACGCCGGGACCCACCTCGATGACTTCGCCGGAGGCTTCATTGCCAGCGATGAATGGCAGCTGCGGCGCCTTGTAGAGACCGCTGCGGAAATACGTGTCGATGAAATTGACGCCGATGGCATGCTGGCGAATGCGCACCTCGCCCGCGGCCGGAGCCGGAACCTGCACGTCTTCATAGGTGAGGACTTCAGGTCCACCGATTTCGTGGACGCGGATGGCCTTGGTCATCGTTCAATCTCCCTGAATGACTTTGGTCTCAAGCGATAACCAACAGCCGCGTGATGTCAACCTGTGCCCGATTGGGCCCGCTTTCGGCGGTTGCGCTTCGCCAGCACATTGAACAGCTCGACCGCCGACGAGAACAGGATGGCGAAATAGATGTAGCCGCGCGGGATGTGGAATTTGAATCCGTCTGCAACCAGCGAGACGCCGATCAGCACGAGGAAGGCCAGGGCCAGCATCTTGGTGGTGGGATATTGCGCCACGAAGCGCGCCACAGGTCCAGACGATACATACATCACCACACAGGCAATGATGACGGCGGCAACCATGATCTCGATGTCCTGCGCCATACCGATCGCAGTGATGATGGAGTCGAGCGAGAACACGAGATCGACGACCACGACCTGCAGGATCACCCAGGCAAAGGCGTTCGGGGCCGACCTCTCGTCGCCGTGCCCTTCCCGCGCCTCGACCTCGGCATGAATTTCGTGCGTCGCCTTGGCGATCAGGAACAGACCGCCGCCGATCAGGATGATATCGCGCCACGACAGCGCGAGCCCCCTCACCGTGATCACCGGTTCAGTCAGGCCGATCAGCCAGACAAGGACGCTCAGCAGGATGATCCGAAACACCAATGCCAGGGCCAGACCGATCTGGCGTGCGCGCGTGGCCTGCGGCTCCGGAAGCCGTGATACCAGCACCGACAAGAAGATCACATTATCAATGCCGAGCACGATTTCGAGAGCGGTCAATGTCAGCAGTGCGGCCCAAGCTTCGGGGCTGGAAAACAGTTCGATCATGATGTGGAGGGCCTCATGAGGCGGATGACGGCGTCACCGCAGAGAATGTAAAAAGCGATCGCGCAGAGAGCGACCGTAACAGGCCAAGCAACAGCGAAGTTCTGTATCAGCGTGATGACGGCGAGCACGGCCCAGATCGCCATCAGTGACAGGTTCAACCGGCGCAGGCGCATCACGCGAACGGGATGCAGCACATGCACCGGCACGAAGGTCAGGACGATCAGCGCCAGCATCGCCAGGCTTGCGACGACAGGGGATGGTTGCAGCAGGAACAGATAGAACGCCGCCCCGTTCCACAGCGCCGGAAATCCGCGAAAGTGGTTGTCGTCGGTCTTCATGCGCTTGTCGGCAAAATATAGTGCGCTGGTGACGACGATACCGACGCCGAGCAGCACCGCCGTCCACGGCACCAACAGACCGGACGCCGCAATCGCGTAGGCCGGAACGAACACATAGGTAAGAAAATCGACCACGAAATCGAGCGCATCGCCCGACCAATCCGGCAGCACCCGGACGACGTCGAAGTGTCGGGCGATCGGACCGTCGAGCGCGTCGATGATCAGCGCCAGACCGAGCCAGCCGAACATTGCAGCCCATTCGCCGCGCACGGCGCTCATCATGGCAATGAGTGCCACACCGGCGCCGAGCGCAGTAAAGATGTGAACCGAGAACGCCGCCGCGCGCGCGGATCGTGACGACGACGGGAATTGGTCCGGACTCGAAGCGGTCATGTGCCGGGAATTGCTAGCAGGAATCCGCCCGATTTGCACAGGCGCCGATGCGGCACTCGGCCACTCGACCAGGCGGGAACGATTCCGCGGCGCGTAACGGCTTGAAAATGCCCGGCCAAAAGCCGATGGTCCGGCCATGACCGAGACCTCTGTTTCCACCTCCACCTATGATGTCGCCGTTGTCGGCGGCGGCCCTGCCGGCCTTGCTGCGTCCCTCGCGCTGGCCGAGACCGGCGCCCGCACCGCCCTCGTCGCCCGCCGCGCCCCCTATGGCGACAACCGCACGACCGCGCTGCTTGGCGGCTCCGTCGCGTTTCTGGACAGCCTCGATGTCTGGCGCCGCTGCGCCGACAAGGCGGCCGCCCTGACCACCATGCGGCTGGTGGACGACACGGGCCGGCTGATCCGCGCGCCCGAAGTCAAATTCGTCTCCAGCGAGATCGGCCTCGAGACCTTCGGCTACAATATCGAGAACCGCGAATTGATGATCGCGCTCGAAGCGCGCGCCGCGGAATTGACCAATCTCATTCGCATCGATGACGAAGCCGATACGGTCACGCCGGACGAGATGCAGGTTCAGGTCCGCACGCGGCAAGGCCAGGTGCTGGCCGCGCGGCTGGTCGTCGGCGCCGATGGCCGCCGATCCCTGTGCCGCGCAGCCGCAGGCATTTCGGTCAAACGACGCGCGCTTGAGCAGACCGCGCTGACTTTCAACATCGCGCATAGCCGGTCGCACAAGAACATGTCGACGGAGTTTCATACCCCCGCCGGTCCCTGCGTGTTCGTGCCCCTGCCCGGCAACCGCTCCAGCGTCGTCTGGGTCAACAATCCGCGTGATGCCGAGCGCCTGATGGCACTGAGCGACGAAGCCCTTTCGGACGCCGCAGAGAAGCAATCGCATTCGATCCTCGGCCGGGTTCAGGTCGAGCCGGGTCGACACATGTTTCCGCTGGCCATCGAGCAGCCCGCACAACTCGCGAAGAACCGCATCGTGCTGGTCGGCGAAGCCGCCCATGTGGTGCCGCCGATCGGTGCGCAGGGCCTGAATCTTGGCCTGCGCGACGCCGGCGATATCGCTGACGTCGTTCGCGATGCCGGCATGAATGGCGCGGATATCGGGGCAGCGCCGGTGCTGGCGCGTTTCGAGAAGATCAGGCGCACCGATATCTCCTCGCGCACCTTTGCGATCGATATGGCCAACCGTTCGCTGCTCAGCGATCTACTGCCGATGCAGGCGATCCGCGCCGCCGGTATGCATGCGATCGGGTCGATAGGCCCGTTGCGCCGCCTCGCGATGCGCGAGGGCCTGTCGCCATCGTGGCGCAAGAGTGCGTCGTAGCTCCTTGTAGGATGGGTAGAGCGCAGCGAAACCCATCACCTTACGTGACACGATGATTGATGGGTTTCGCGAAGACGCTCTACCCACCCTACGGGAACGCGATCTGACCTGTCTTCAGGAAGTACATCACCGACGTCAACGTCAGCACTGACACAAAGGTGCCGAGCAGCACCGCAACCGACGCAGGTTCGATCCAGCTGTCATACTGCCGCGCGATCACGAATACGTTCAGCGCCGGTGGTAAGGATGCGAGCAGCACGGCCGTCGCGGCCCAGAACGGCGGGAATGGTCCGAGCAACAGCATCAGGCCGAATACGATCAGCGGATGAATCAACAGCTTGATGAAGATCAGGCCGGGCACCTCCCACGGCACGCGCCCGAGCGGGCGCAGGGCAACCGTCACGCCGAGCGCGAACAGCGCAACAGGCGCAGCCGAATTCTGCAGGAACAGCAGCATGCCATCGATCGCAACCGGCATCTGGATATGAAACGCCGCGACGAACGCGCCGAGATAGGCTGCCACGATCAGTGGATGCAGCACGATATGCCTGATGACGATGCCGATGGTCGGCAGCAGCGGACGCTTGTCGCCTGACGTCAGCGCCATCATCAGCGGCGCGATCGAGAACAGGAAGATGCTGTCGAAACAGAACACCAGCGCCGTCGGCACCGCGGCCTTCGGCCCAAGCACCGCGAGCGCGAGCCCCGGCCCCATATAGCCGATATTGCCGTAGCCGCCGGCGAGCCCGGCCATCCCGGCCTCGCGCATGGTCAGCCGGCCCAGGAACTTACCAGTGCCGACCGACAGGAAGAACGCCGTCGCGGTCGCCAGCGTGGTGCCGATCACGAAGGGCAGATTGTTGAGTTCCTCGAACGGCGTCTTCGCCATGATCCGAAAGAACAGCGCCGGCAGCGACACATAGAGGAGGAAGAAATTCATCCATGCGAGGCCGGTTTCGGGCAGGTTCTTCACCTTGCCGCAGGCGAACCCAATGAAGATCAGCCCGAAATACGGCAGTGCGAGATTGAGGACGTCCATCATGTTGTGCGTGTTTTTCTTGGTTCTTGGCCCTGCGGGCGGTGGTGAGACACCCAAAGTTCTGCACTTTTGAGCCAAAGTTCTGTGGGCAACAGGACCACGGTCTCATTCCCGATCGAAAATCCGTTTTATCGCGAGGAAATCCCGTGTTTGAGCACTCTTTCGCGCGGCACGCCCCTTCGCCTGGAAAAACGCGCCAAAATCCTTGCCGCCTCATCACGACGTCTGGCTTAGCAAGCTAAGCGACCCTGCCGAATCGTTCGTAGAGTCCAATTTGAGTAAAAGGCGGAGACTTCATCAGGAAGCAATAGTCGCGGCCGCGAATCAAGGCGACTTGACGCGAAAGAACAAATGGCAAACGCTTCAGGCAATGGTGGAGGTGCCCCCCAGCCCCTAGCTTAAGTGTGGAATCTCAAAAATGGCAATTCCACACTGCTTTATTCGTTGAAGCCTTCGCCTCCTGAAATCGCAGTTTTCAATTGATCAGTTGACCATCGGACGCGTTCGGCGATGAACTCGGCGAATGGCCGGACGTCCATCGCGACGCTTGCCGTCTCAAGGCATTGCAGATAGCGCGTTCGATCATCGACGCGAACAACCGTCCACGGATAGCCGCCTGATGCGAGCATTACGTTCATGAGAACCTGCCTCCGATGCCGGGCATCTTTCCGGACAAGATGGCGCCTGTCGTCCGCAACGCTGACGGCGGCCGCGAACTCGCAATGCTGCGCTGGGGCATGCCATCATCGTCGCAAGCGATCCTCAAGAAGGCGAAGACACGGGCCGAGAAGCTGGAAAGCAAGGGCAAGCAGGTCGATTTTAAGGAACTCCGGCGGATGGAACAGACAAGGGCACGACCAACGTGTCAATCGGCGTTCACCGATCCCCCGGATTAGGGGTCAATATTGCAGGCCGAATGACATCTTGGCGAGGGCAGCCCGGCTTTCGGTCGTGCCGGCATCCTTCACGGTAAATCAATCCAGCCAAGCGGCACTTCCTGATGCTACGTTGTGATCAAGCCCACACGGTCAAGCGAGCGATGCCTCATGAATTTGCGACAAATCCGCTACTTTCTCCAAGTGGCAGAACTTGGAAATCTGACGAGGGCATCCGATGTTCTCAACATCGCGCAGCCAGCTCTGTCTCGTCAGATCCGGCTTCTCGAGGAGGATCTGGGAGAATCCCTTTTCACTAGGTCCGGACAAGGAGTCGAATTGACGCAAGCAGGTCGGGCTCTGAAGGAGCACGCCGCGTTCGTTGTGAACCAATTTGATAAACTCCGCGAAGTTATCGGCGACCAGTCCTCGCCTCGAGGTCATTTGACGGTTGGGCTGCCGCCCGCGATTGGTCAATTCGTCAGCCTTGAATTGATTGACGAGTACTGCCGTCGATACACGGACGTGCATCTGCACGTCCGTGAAGGAATCAGCATTGATCTAGCAAGCGATGTACAGCAACGGAAGATCGACTGCGCTGTCGTTGTCTTGGATGATACCCCCGGAGTAAATGCCGAACAGCTTTTTACGGAAGGCTTGTTCCTGGCGGCGCCGCCCTCTGCTGGGTTATCACCCAGCAAGCCTGTCACGCTAAAAGCCGCTGAAAACAAGCCGCTTATTCTCACTAACAGGATGAATAACTTTCGTCTCGCAATCGAGGCCGCGTTCAAGCGCGCAGATATATCCATGCGCATACTGGCGGATAGTAACTCAACTCGCATGATTTCTAATTTGGTAACGCGCGGAACCGCTTATAGCATTCTCCCCTACTGCGCCATCCAAGCATCACTGAAGCAGGGCGACCTTTCGGCGAGTCCTATCGAAGGACTTCACGTGAACTGGGCCTTCATTCGCCCAGCGGCCGGAGAGCTTACCTTGCCCGCCAAACTCTTTCGGCAGCTCCTACTGGATATCGTGCGGAAGAAAATTGAGAACGGCAGTTGGCCGACCGCTATCTTGGCCGAGGCGCGTGACTAATTGGCACCCAGATATAGCTCGCTTATCAGATCACTATTTTTCAGCTCGGCTGCACTTTCGGCCGCAAATGCAATATGCCCGTGCACTAAGACATAACCGCGATCGGCTATCCGCAGAGCCTCTGTAAAGTTTTGCTCAGCCATTATAATCGTCAAGCCAAACCGTTGCTTCAATTCTCCTATCTTCGTTATCGCTTGAGTGACCATGATGGGGGCTAGTCCAACGGAGGGCTCGTCCACCAACAAGACCCGAGGGGACGACATCAAGGCCCTACCCAAGGCCAGCATTTGTTGCTGGCCGCCCGACATTGAGCCTGCAGGCTGCCGTCGTCGCTCCTTCAGGATCGGAAATGACTCGAAACAGTATTCCAGATTTTCATGGATTCGCTTACGTGCCGCTTTTCGATATGCACCAAGAAGAAGGTTCTCTTCGACCGTTAGCAAAGGAAAGAGCCGACGGCCCTCCGGAACTATGCTGATACCTAGTTCAACGATCTGCTCTGTCGTGAGCCGGGAAAGATCGAGCACCTTACCATCTATCTCTAATGTCACATGGCCGTGGGTCGGGCGCACGTCCCCGATCAAACACTTCATTAAGGTGCTCTTACCATTTCCATTCGTACCGAGCAGCGCTACCGTTTCCCCTTCGCGCACCTCCAAAGACAGACCGTGCAGCACCTGCACTGGCCCGTAACCTGCGTGGAGGTCGCTGACGACGATCTTAACTGCCAAGGTAAGCTCTCCTGACTTCTGGGTTCGCCATGACATTCTCGGGAAGATCATCACAGATGATCCGCCCTGCGGTCAGGCAAACAATACGCTGCGAAAACCGCATGACCGCCTGCATGATATGTTCGATCATGACGATGGTGATCCCCGCCGAGTTCAATTCGAGCAGGATATCCAGAATCTCGTTGACTTCCTTCATGGCCAGACCGGCCATCGCCTCATCACAGATTAGCAGCTTCGGCCGCGCAGCTATTGCGCGCGCGAGCTCCAGCTTCCGCAATTCGACTTGAGAAAGGTCGCCTGGATGAGCATGGCGTCGATCATCAAGCCTCACACGACTTAATATCTCGCTCGCCTCACAATACACCGACTCCTCATTCGAGGCATCGATCAACCCGTGGACGATATACTCTAGGGGCACCATGAGGTTCTCGACCACCGACATCGAGTGAAACGGTTGTGGAATCTGAAACGTTCGTGCAACACCCGTCTTAGCCCTTTGATGAGGCGCCAGCTTTGATATGCTCGAACCCTCAAACACGATTTGCCCGGTATCGACTTCCAGAGCGCCAGAAATACAGTTGATCAGCGTCGTTTTTCCCGAACCATTCGGGCCAATGAGACCAAGTCGCTCACCGCTTGCGACGTTCAGATTGACATTGGACAGCGCCGTAAAGCCAAAGAATGTTTTTGTAACATCCTGGACGTTCAGAAAGGCAGTCATGGCTTGATCAACCCTTCATTCAAGCGCCCCGTCGATGACCTGGACGTCAGGCAGCCTCGCAACCAATGAACCAAGCCGATCAAGCCGGAAGGTGCGACGACTACAAAAACGATGAGCGACAACCCGACGATGAGAAGGTGCTTCTCGGGACTGGCCGAAACTGCAAACTGCTGGCTGGCAGAAATCAGAACGGCACCAATAGCGGGGCCCCACCATTTCGACATTCCTCCGATCACCGCCATAGAAAGCGCCATTACGGAGTAGTTAAGATTGAAGACGGAGTGCGGCTCGATGAAACTGGAATACAAAGGTAACGTCGACCCAGCCATTGCCATAAGCCCTCCCGACAGCGCGCAGGCTATTAGCTTCAGCTTCAGCGTAGGCACTCCCGAACATTCGGCGGCAACCTCGGCATCCCGCAACGCCTGCAATCCCCGTCCTAGCCAAGATGTTTGGACGTAACGCGCAACGGCGAGTGAAACAACCGCTAAGACCGTCATGACCACCAAAAGCATTTGCGTGTAGGTCTCAAATCCAAGCGGAACCGGAGGCCGAAGGATCTGCATACCCGTCGCCCCGCCAACGTAGCGCCAATTCAAGACAAAGGTTTCGATGACGATAGCGACGGCAATCGTCGCGATCGAAAAAAAGATGCCTTTCAACCGAAGTGTCAAAAGTCCGACGCAAAGCCCCATAGCGGCTCCGATCAGCGCTGCACCGCCGATCTGCACAATCAGTGGAGCCTGAAACGTGAGCATAAGTACGAGGGCGGCATACGCGCCGGCGCCGAAGAAGGCGCCCGTCCCAAAGTTTACATATCCCGCATATCCCCCCAGCACATTCCATGCCGTCGCGAGCACCACGTACTGCAGGACGATATAGCTGACGTACAGATAATACTCGTTGAGGCCGAGCGCTGGTAAGAGATAGGCGGAAATAGGAAGCGCAGTTGCCGCAATCCAGAAAACGATAGAGCTCTTCTTCATCGGCCAAACAATCCTTGTGGACGGATCCCCAACACGAGGAGAAGAAGGCCATAGGCCACGGCGGGCGCCCATGAAGCTCCAAACATGGTAAGGACCAGGGATTCAATAACGCCGAGGATTATCCCGGCCGCGAGCGTTCCGGTTACGCTGCCCAACCCAGCCAGCACCACGACACAGAATGTGCGGCCGATGTAAACGCGATCGAGACTGGGCTCGACCGGGCTGACAATTATCAGCAAGGCCCCGCCAATAGCCGCAACCGCGGTTGCTAGGCCAACGTCGTTCGCAATCGCAATTTTTTCGAGTTTGACTTCGCCGGTTTCGGTATTGACCGCGATTTCAACAGCCTGCGCCGCTCTCGTGCAGAACGAGAAGATTTTGCGCATTCCGTCGTCGGCGGCGTGACCAGTCTCTGGGTCAATTTTGCTCGACGGGACAGTGAACGTCGCCTTGCCCAGCAATTCGCCGCCTGTCGGGAGGAAAGAGCCCGTGAAGAACACCGTGCGGAAAAGTTCGCGGACAGCCATGAAACGATCAGGATTATCCTTCACGAAGACCTTCATGCCGGCCAGATCAAGCTCTTCCGGGCTTGCCTGCATCACCTCAGCCGCCATCTTCAGTATCTGGCCCTTGACATCTTCGCAGGCCATCAGGACCGCATTGCCTGCGGCAAACGTGATGCGGCTCGAGCCGGTCAGTTGGTCGTAAGGCGTGATCCAGGTATCGACTTCAGCCGTCTTCACCCGATCCGGACGAACTTTGAAGAATTCGGCTGCAATTTGGATCAGGGTCGTCGAACTACCCTGGCCGATGTTGCCGGCGCTGTGTCGAATCTCGACGGTCTCGTCATTGTGAACTTTCACGATCGCCGAGGAAGCCGATGGAGCGACGCTATCCTTGTTAGCAAAAGCGATGCCGCGTCCTCTTCGCCAAGGCCCCTTCCCTTCCCTAACAAGCGTGCCGTGCTGCTCGAGGCCTTTCTTTATCTCGTCGAGCAACTCGGATCCGGCGACTGAATGCTGAATCTCTCCTGCGGCGTTGATCTCACCTTCTACGAGAATATTCTTTCTGCGGATCTCGTAGGCGTCCATTCCAATCGCATTAGCAAGTTCGTCGATATGCGATTCCAGTGCAAAATGGATTTGCGTGTTGCCAAATCCACGATAGGCAACGCCAGGCGGCTGGTTAGTGTAAACAACGTAATTGTCGAGCTTGAAGTTTGGAAATCGATATGAACCAAGCGGGCCATAGCTCGCCTGACGGGTAACCAGGAAGCCGTGTTGCGCGTAAGCTCCGCCGTTGACCAAGACAAACATTTCACAGGATGTGATCGTTCCATCCTTTCGAACGCCCGATTTGATCTTCATATCGAAAGGATGCTGGACACCAGCCCAACACAACGACTCCTCGCGGGTATAGACGATCTTGACAGGCCGATTGCCTGCGACGCGCGAGAGCACTGCGCAAAGACCCTCCGCCTTCATCTCGATCTTTCCGCCGAAGCCGCCACCCACGTATTTTGGAATGATCACGCGAATTCGCGAGTGCGGAATATCAAGCGCTTCGCTAATCTGGTTGAGCAGTGGGTAGGCAGCCTGAGATGACGACCAAACAGTAACGTTTCCATCCGCGTCCCACAGAGAGACCGAATTGTGTCTCTCCATAGGGGCATGCCCCATCATCGCATTCGTATAGGTTCTTTCCAGGACAACGTCGGCCTCTTTGAACCCCTTTTCTACCTCGCCGGTGCGAATGCGGTAGTAACCAAAGGCATTAGGATGTTTGGGGTCGTACTGCACCGGTCCAATGGGAACGCGCCGATACCTCTCCTGCTCTTCGTGAACAATCGCTGGCGGATTCGTCTGAAACGCTTCGTGTACGTCAAAGACCGCAGGAAGATCTTCGTAATCGATTTCGATGAGATCGCAGGCTTGCTCCGCAATAGCTTCGCTATCTGCAGCCACGGCAACGACGGGTTCTCCGATATATCGAACCTTTCCCCGCGCAAGGAGGGGCTCGTCATAGCAGCCGAAGCCGAACAGCGTCTGCGGGCAGTCCTTGTCAACAAGCACCGCGTGTACGCCGGCAAGACTTTGTGCGCGGCTAACGTCGATATTGATAATCTTTGCGTGTGGGCGGGTGCTTCTTTTGATCTTGGCCCACAGCATGCGGGGCATCTCAAGATCGATTGCATACTTTCCCAGGCCGGTGACTTTGCCATGCCCTTCTTCGCGGATGACGTTCTTTCCTAGAACCTCAAACTCTGCACTGTCCTTAATGTTATGCATTGGCCCCACTCCGAAGTTCCGCAGCTGCCGCGAGAATGGCTTCGACAATCTTCACGTAACCAGTACAACGGCAGAAATTGCCGCGAATGGCGTCTCTCACCTCCGCCTCCGACGGGTCCGGATTGCTGCTAAGCAGCGCTTTCGCTGTTAAAATGAGGCCCGGCGAGCAAAAGCCGCACTGTACCGCGCCATGCTCCAAAAACCGGCGCTGAAGCGGATGCAGCTCGGACCCGTTCGCGATCCCCTCGATCGTCGTCACAGCTTTGCCATCAACCTGCATCGCCAGCGTAAGACAGGAGCGTACGAGCTCGCCATCGACCATCACGGTGCAGGAACCGCAAACGCCCTCACCACATCCCTCTTTTGTACCGGTAAGGCCAACCCCCAGCCGTAAGACGTCAAGAAGAAGCTCGTTCGGCTCAATCTCCAGAACTTGCTTGCGGCCGTTGATCTCTATGTTAAGTGCTCTTCGCATTTTCTTCTCGCTCACCTAAGCGTGGCCAATGCGGCCGGCTGCAGCTTGAAGTGCGTCGCGCACATAGACTGCAACAAGACGGCGTCGATATTCCGCGGATGCGTAGACATCGCTATCAGGGGCGCAATCCTCGGCAGCGATCAGTGCGGCATTGTGGATCGCTTTCTCGTCGAGTTTTGCACCAACCAGGGCTTTCTCAGCCCGCGTCAAGCGGATGGGCGTTTCGGCTGAGCCGGCCAGCGATATGCTGGCACTCGTACATCCCTTCCCATTGGCTGTGAGGGCAACACCGACCGCGATGAGCGGCGTCTCCATGGCAGCGCGCCCCGCGTGAGCAAGATAGGCCATGCCGACCGGCTCCTTGGGTAGCGGTATCCTGATTTCGCGGACGAGTTCGGCCTCTTCGAGGGCCGTGGACATGTGACCGAGGAAGAACTGGTCGATTGGCAGCGTCCTCTCGCCTTTTGGATTCGAGATTACGAGCTCGGCGCCAAGTGCTAACAGGGCGGCTGAGGGATCACTGGCTGTATGACCTACACAAATGTTACCTACGACAGTCGCCCAGTTTCTCACCGCAGTCGTTGCGATGCGGGCAATGGCCTGAGAAAGCAAAGGCAATTTTTCCGCTACGTCGGACGACCTCAAAACGTCGGTAGACGTAGCGGTTGCGCCAATCTTCAGCACATCCTTGTCGCATTTTACGTATCGGAGCCCTGGAATCGATTTAACGTCGATCAGGCAATCAGGTGACATGATACGAAATTTCATGACGCGTAACAGCGACACGCCACCAGCAATTAGCTTCCCCCCGTCGGGATTCGCCGCCAAAGCTGCACAGGCCTCGCCTATGCTCTTTGGCGCCAAGTAATCGAACTTGGGTAGCGCCATATCGCTCTCCTGTCGCTAGGCGACTTTCGCCGCGGTTACCGTGCCATCGGTCCTCGTAAGATGAGCGTCGAACCAACCGATGGTCTCTCGCATCACAACTTCATAGACCGGTGGATTCACGAACTCATAAACATCGTAGTGGTCCGCGTCGGGGATCGTAACGAGCTTCTTTGGCTCGTTCGCCTTTGCAAACATGGAGTAGCATTCATCGATTGGCACAAGGCCGTCGCGCTCCGTATGGATAAACAGAATTGGCCTGGGAGATATTGCGTGCACGTAATCTTCGGGAATGTGACGCATCGTAGCTTCGGCGTTTTCAAGAGGATAACCCTCGGTGTACCTTTCGGCCGCCTTTACCTTCTCCTGAATGACCTGCCGCGAGTGAGGGTCGCCTGGCATAAGTTCGGTCACATCGACACGGCGCGACTTCCCCGTAAGCACTCGCTGAACGCGGTCTTCAGCGAGAACGTTCTGAAATTTAAGCCATTCCCAGTGCTTCCTTAGGCTCTTCATCCAGCGGTAGCCATTCGCCACGGGAACGACAGAGACTATGCATACAACGCGATCATCGGTGGCCGCGGCTACGACCACGTTACCCCCGCCGAACGACGTGCCGTAAAGTGCGATCTGGTTTGTATCTACCGATGGAATAGTGGTCATGTAAGTGACGGCGTTACGGATATCCTCGACCTGCTCCGTCGGCATCAAGCGCGCGACGATGCCCTCGCTCTTACCAAATCCACGGTGATCGAAAGTGAGCGCAACGTATCCGTGCTTCGCCAACCGTTCCGGAACGGGCAGCAGATAAACGTCCTTCATGCCCGTATAGCCGTGGCAGCAGATCACCGTGGGGCGCACTTCACCAGGCTTCAAATCATCGGGTTCATACAAGAGCCCGCTGAGCTTAAGACCTTCACTGTAAAATGAGACTTCCGTTACTTTGGCCATGGTCATACCTTTCTGAATTGCGCCGCTCAGGCTGCGTTCGCTTGAAGAGTAGCTAGAAGATTCTCGAAGAACCGATCGGCAATCTTCTTGCTTGTATTGGTGATCAGTCGCTGTCCCAATTGCGCAATCTTTCCGTTAATGTTGGCGTCTGCTTCATAGACGAGCTTCGTTCCGCCATCCTCGTCAGCAGTCAGTCTTACAAACGCTCCGCCCTTCGCAAATCCGGCGATGCCGCCGTCGCCCTCCCCGCTGATGCGGTAACCGTTCGGCGGATCCTGATCTTCGAGCTTTACTTTGCCTCGGAAGCGAGTTTTCAGCGGGCCCAGTTCGAGCCGGACAATTGCAGCAAAGATGCCGTCCTCCCGCTGTTCCAGCTCTTCGCAACCCGGAATGCATTTGCGAAGAATCTCTGGATCGTTGAGCGCCGCATACACAGCGTCTTGTCCGATGGGCAGCTTGTATTCTCCAGAAATCAGAATCGCCATATTACCTCTCCGTCGTCCCAGACCTAAGTTCACGCTATTCAGCGGTCCAACCACCATCCAACATCAGGGACGATCCCGTCATCAGGCTTGATGCATCACTCGCCAGGAACACAAAGCCCCCCATTACGTCGTCCACGCGTCCCAGACGCTTGAGCTTTATCTTCTCCAGCACCTGGCGCCTGAAATCGACGTCGCTAAGGAATTCTCTGGTCATGGGTGTTTCGACGAACGTAGGGCAGATAGTATTGACGCGAATTCCGCGCGGCCCGAATTCAACCGCCATAGCCCTTGTCATCCCCTCGATCGCCCACTTCGAGGTGCAATAGAGAGTCCGATTGGCAGCGCCAACGTGCCCCATTTGTGATGAGACATTAATGATAGAGCCTGGCCGGTCCGCCGAAATCAACCGCTGGGCAAACAATCGGGCCGCAAAGAATGCAGCTTTGACATTGAGCCCCATAACAGCGTCGTAATCGTCAACGGTGAGCTCAATCATAGGTTTGGGCCGATTCATTCCTGCGTTGTTAACGAGAATGTCGTGAACCGGCTGAGCCTCGATTACGCGAGTCAGTTGATCAATATCCGTTACATCGATAGTGAGCGCCTCGGCCGTGCCTCCCACAAGCTTGATCGCCTCGACCGCATTATCCAGCTCCTTCGCCGTCCGCGACACAAGCGTGACATGCGCACCCGCCGTTGACAGAGCGACTGCACGCACCGCGCTTGCCATGCTTTCGCAGACGGTCTCGGTGACAGCGAATGCAGCCGTCTTCGTCGATAGCCCCAGCTCCTTCCCAACGGCAGCGTCGAGCGCGCGTCCGGCCGCGTCAGAACTGAGAGCGACCCGACCTCCGGCGAATGCCGCAGGATCGAGCAGTCCGAGAGCAAGATCGGCGTCGGTCACGGTCGCGCCTGCCCCGCCGTTCGGATAACACGCAGGTCCGGGTTGGGAGCCGGCGCTTTCCGGACCGACGGTAACGCGTCGCAGCTTGTCCACGCCGGCGATCGATCCGCCGCCTGCACCGATCTCAACGAGTTCTACCGCAGGGATACGGAGCGGAAGGCCGCTGCCCTTCATGAACCGATGTGTCCGGTCCACCTCAAACGAATTTGCAGTGATCGGTTCGCCATCCTGGATGAGACAGACCTTGGCGGTCGTGCCTCCCATGTCGAACGAGACGACCCGCTTGTCGCCGAGGCTTCGGGCGCGCTGCGCGGCGTAGATGGCGCCACCAGCGGGACCCGACTCGACGAGGCGAATGGGATAGCGACGAGCGGTCTCGATGGACGTCAGACCGCCGCCGGACGTGACGAGAAACAAGCGTCCGGTAAAGGCGGCCGCCGCAAGCGCCGCCTCCATTCGTTCGAGATATCCATTGATCAACGGTTTGACATAGGCATTGCCTGCCGCGGTCGATGTGCGTTCGAATTCGCGGATTTCCGGACAGACGTCGGACGACATCGTGACCGACACGCCTGGCAGCGCGTCCTCGATGAATTTCGCCGCCGTCTCTTCGTGCTCGGGATTGGCGTAGGAATGCATGAAGGCGATCGCGACGCTCTCTACGCCGGTCGCCTTCATCTCCTGGGCGATCTTGGCAAGCTCCGGCAGACTCAGGCCGAGCTTCACGTTTCCCGTCGCATCCATGCGCTCGCTGACCGTATATCGGCGCTCGCGTGGGATCAGTGGCTGCGGCTTGGAAATCTGGAGGTCATACTGATCGTATCTCCCCTCGCTTCCCAACTCCAGCACGTCGCGAAAACCCGCCGTCGCGATAAGAGCAGTCTTTGCGCCCTTTCGTTCGAGCACCGCATTGGTGGCGAGGGTCGTGCCGTGGACGAAGACATCGACCTTCGACAGATCTAGATCGACGGTTTGCAAGAGTTGCTTGGCCCCGTTCATGAGCCCGACCTCGGGCTGCGCGACGGTCGTGAGAACCTTCCGGGTGACGCGCCCGAACGGACCGTCGAGCACGACGTCCGTGAATGTGCCTCCAATATCGATGGCGAGCCGGATTTCTGTCGTTTTGGCCAAGTGATATCTCCAGTGTACGTGGCTCAGATGAGCAACGGTTTGAGCGTTTGTGCCCTTTGGCGGCATAGTTCGACGTAGTGGGCGAATTCGATATCCGTCAGCGCCGGGGACTTCTTGCAATTCAGGTTGAGCGTTCCGAAGACTGAACCGTCATGTCGAAGCAGCGGCACGGCAACGGTCCGCCAGCCCATCACGAATTCATCCTCCATGACGCAATAGCCTTGCTCACGGGTCGCGATGATTTCCTTGCGGATGACTGCCTTGGAAGTGACGGTCGCCTCGGTCTGAGCAACCGGCTTGAGGTTTGCCATGTACTCGGCGAGTTCAGTCTCGGGCCTCATGCCGAGCAACAGGCGGCCTGCCGCCGTGCAATACGCGGGAAAGCGGACACCTACGCCGAGCGTTCTGGCCATGAGCTGTTGAGGCATGGTGTAAGCGACGACCAGCACTTCTTCGTGGTCGAGAACACCGACCAGACACGACTGCCCTGTAATGCGGCTTAGTTCTTCGCAGGCAGGCTGAAGGACCTGCGCATGACCGCCGCTGGTGAGGAACGATGTAGCAAATCGCACGACTTTCGGCGTCAACCTGAATGTCCGCCCGGACATCTCGGCGTATCCGAGAGCGCAGAGTGTATGGAGAATCCGTCTCACACTCGGCTTCGGCAGATCGGTCGCCCTCGCCAAATCGCTAATCGTAAGTGCGTCCTGGTGGTCCCCAAGGGTCTCGATAACCGTGAGACTGCGCGACAGCACCTCAAGGAAGTCGGATCCATGGCCCGCTGCGAGGCGCTTCTCGGTGTCTTCGGAACGTAGTTTTGTCATCTCGATCAATCCTCGGCTAGAATGGAGCGCCGCGGATCTCGGCCGGACGGCCGAGCTCGATGACTTCAAAGGCCGCTGTGGCAACCTTTCCTGAGAGATCTCAACCGAGATCACACGACCGCTCAGCGTACGTTCGTACGATTTTCGCATGGTGTCAAATCCCGGTCGAGAAGTGTGCATCTGCCCTTTCCCTACTGTTAGGCGCGTTCGGACGCCGTCACGGTCGAGATCGACGACGAATCCATGTCCTCTTTGCCGAGCACGATTGGCTCGACGCGCCTGATCAGGATCAGGAAGCTGAAGGCCGCGAGTAGAAGCATTCCGCCTGCAACTACGATGGCCGTCCGGAAGTCCTTGGTACCGTCGTAGATGATGCCGGTGACGATCGGGGAGATGATGCCGCCAATCGCTCCGAGCATCTGCTGAAGCGACCCGACGAACCCAGCATGCCCCTTCGGGGCGATGGCGGACGGGAGAGCCAACATGTTCGTCGCGGAGATGGCCTGCCCGGCCAGAGCAACCACGAACAAGATAGCAGCCGTTGCCGGATCGGCCGCATACACTGCCGGAATGATCGCGGCGCCGAGGAATAGTCCAACGCCGATCGCGGTCTTCCGCACAAGCGTCGATGAATAGCCCTTGGCAATAAGCAGGTCCGCGAGCCAGCCCGTCAGCGGTCCGGCGACCAACGAGATCAGGAATGGGACCGATGCCAACCACGCGATGTCCTGCATCGACATTCCCCGCTCTTTCGAGAGATAGGTCGGAAGCCAGGTCGCATAGATGTAGTAGAGGTACAGGAAGCCGAAGTAGCCGAGAGAAACGCCCCAAACTGCCCTGCTCTTCAGCAGCTCGCGGGTCGTGCCCCAGTTGAATTCTTCTTTTTTGACGGCGGGGGCGTCGAGCGTCTTCGGCACAGCGATCTGCCACGGGATCAGGAAGAACAGCGAGCCAATCCCTACAATGAAGAACATGTGGGACCATCCGAAATTCAACAAAAGGTAAGTGCCGATTACGGCTCCGAGCGCCGGTCCAAGACTGACACCTTTCGCGTAAATCGCTGTCGCCAAAGCCCGCCGGCGGTCGCTGAAGGCCGTTGCCATAGTTGCATGGGCGACCGCGTAGAGCGGAGCTTCGAATGCGCCAAGGAACAGACGGCAACCGATCAGAAACAGGAACAGCGAGCTCAGTCCGGTTGCCGCGCAAGACAGAGACCAGAGCGCGAAAGCAACGGACAAAACCTTTTTCGGTCCGAACCGATCCACCAACCATCCGGAAGGAAGCTGGAACAGCGTGTACGTCCAGGAGAATGAAGACAGAAGAATCCCAAGCGCCGTGCCTGTCATGTGACCGTCGGTCATCATCTTGGGGGCAGCGATAGACAAGAGCATCCGATCCATTTGCGAGATCGTCAGCGCGACGCCAACGAGCAGGATGACCATCCAGCTCCGAACAGAGTCTTTCTGCATCCGAAGTCCCCTTCCAGATCGTACGCCTACCGTACGTTTGTACGAATATAAGATTGCACGCAGGGGTTCTGGATGTCAAACACTCGTCACACGGCTTTCCGAATAAGTTTCGTGCGGGCAGCGCAACAATTTTCGCCATCTGCACCTCGACTGAACCCGCAGCGGCAAGAGGTCATAAGTGCCGCAACAGTTCTGATGACTGCTAGTGCTTGAAGCGTGCGCGGGGGCCGGGTCTCCCTGCACCCGCGCCTGCTTCGAGTCGTTCAATTAATTGGCAGCAATCCGCAGTTTGCCGACGAGCTCTTTCCACGCCGTGTTCGTCGCGATCACTTCGGCAGCGGCATCTCGTCCGGTGCTTGACTTACCGACTACGAAGTTTTGCTTCATGAGCGTCTGCATCGCAGGGGCCGATATCGCTTTCGTAAAAGCGCTCTCCAGGACGGCTACTACGTCACTCGGGAGTTTTGGCGGCCCAAAGAGACCAATGAAACCTCCGCGCCAATCGAATTCCGCTGGATAGCCAAGCTTCTTGAATGTCGGGATCTGCGAATATCCCTGCACTTCGTCCGGAGACAAAATCGCGAGTGCCTTCACGGAACGAGCATCGATCTGAGGAGCGAGAGTACTCATCGTTCCCATCGCGCAGGCAACCTGATTGCTCAGGATATCATTGAGCATGAGGGCTTCGCCCTTGTAAGGCACATGCACCATCTCGAGCTTGTTGTAGTCCGAGAACAATTGCTGAAAAGCATGACTCGTTGTGCCCGCGCCAAAGGTCCCGAACGCCAGCTTGCGACCGCGCGCGTATTCCACGAACTCCTGCAACGTGTTCGCGGGCGAGTCCTTCGGCACAATGAACGGCATCACCGTTCTGCCCATCGACCCGATTGTCGTAAAATCCCCTACCGGAGAGTATAGCTTCTGAGCGGACACGGCCGGGGCCTGGACCAGACTGGATGAGTTGAATAGCAGCGTATGCCCATCGGCAGCGGCACGTGCCACTTCGGCCGATCCGATCATGCCGCCGGCACCAGCACGATTATCTACGTAGACGGTCTGGCCGAATTCAGCGGAAAGAGTCTGCGCAAGGGCCCGCGAAAGCACGTCCACAACGCCACCCGCGGGCCACGGGCAGATGAGCCGAACGGTTTTCGTAGGGTAAGCGGCGGACCACGCCGCACGTGTCGAAGCCATGGCAGCCGCACCAAGAGCTCCGAACTGAAACAATCGTCTCGAAATCATGACCCCTCCTCATCGTACGCCGACCGTACACATGTACGAATATATCAGCATCCAAATCTGAGTTCGTCAAACAAATGTCGCAGACAGAGGTGCGGCGCCGGGTCGCTACGCAAGATCTACTTCTCAGTTCCTGCCAGTCATCGTCCGTCAGGGAGCGGTGAACTTCCTTTCCGGCTAATCGAATACATGCTGCGCCGATAAAGGGCCCCATCAACAAACTTCACTGTTCAGAGTGTCTGCAACCCATTCGTTCTATCATCGCCCTGGATGGTTGCACCTATGATGGTGGGTATGATGTCATCAACCCTATCGACCACAAGAGGCCGCGCAATACTCGCGGTGTGAACGGTAACGACCTGGCATTTCGCCCAGCTTCCGGAGGTCCGGGAGGTCGATCGTAGAATCACGAGCATCCGCAAGGATGAGCATCGATCGAAGCACGAAGAATTCGCTGAAAGCGTTAGGCATCTTCCCGGTCGGGATACCTGCGTTATCGTACCGGAGTGCTTGGGCGGCTTCAGAATAAGGCCTCGTCTCTTTTTCAATCGCAAAAATGCACCTTCTCAGGCACTACTGTGCGACGGCTTCCGCCAGTGCGCCCCAGTAGTCGATGCCGAAACCAAGCGCATCGTAATACATCGAGGCCGCGATGCCTTCGCGGCGGCACAGCTCGGAGATGCTCTCCTAGCCGCGGAGTCCTTCCAGCACAATGCGGATTCTCTCCTCCGTGGAGTATTACCGACGTGTCTGGCGCCGAATGTCCTTCAGCACTTGTTCTGCAGGCGTTTTGCCCGGTCCGGATTTCTGCTTCATCTTCGCTCCTTACGGCTACGATGAACCAGAAACCCTCCCCTCGAAAAGTCCCTCAATTGGTCTCAGGGCTGCTGAGGGCGAACAGTCTTTGACCTCCTATGTTTTGGAGCGACTTCGCCAGCGCCCGCCTTTACTGGTCTTTCTCCCCAAAGCTTGGCCTTTCTGTCGGCTGTTCTCGTTTAGTGCGTTAGGGCAGTATAAACTCTTTGAAGCGGCTTTCGGCTCTTCAGCGATATCCGGCATGGTCACATCCTCCAAGGCTCCAGGGGTTCAACACCGGTTAGCACGTCAGCTGTGGATTCCCACCCTGGTACACTCTTGCATTTCGAAACAGCTGCGCAGGAAGGAACCAACGATCCGGACAAAGCAGAGCAGTTGTCATCCGTCAGACTCAAGCGTTGTGCTCCGAACAATCCTGGGCATAAACATCAATTTGTGGGCGCTGACTTCAGCAGCGATAAACTCCGAAACCGCTGTGACACGGCTCAATCCGACTAGATCGAGGTGCGTGACCAACCAATAGCTGCGTTCGAAAACGAGCTGGGGCAGAATGATATCCAAATCCGCCTCGCCATAGGCCGCATAGTCGTGCAGGATACCGATGCCCGCGCCGGCCCGAACTGCCGCGATCTGGCCGATGGCTGACGAGCATTCGAACCGCGAATACTCAGCCCCATAGTGTTTTGGAACGAAGTTAAGCTGATCAGCAATAAGAAGGTCCTGTACATAAGTGACGAGCGTGTGTTGGGTCAGATCGCTGTCACTTGCTGGTCGCGGATGTTGGTCGAGATACGCCTTAGCGGCGTAGAAATGAAGGGAGTAATCAACGAGTCGCCTGATTGCGACATTTCCTTCCGTGGGACGTTCGATCGTAATCGCGATATCGGCTTCACGCTTGGACAGAGACACGCTGCGCGACATCGGAACGAGCTGGAGGGTCAACGATGGATACCTCTTCTTGAGGTCTACGAGACGCGAGCAAAGGAAGTAGGTTGTAAACCCGTCTGGCGCTGCAATGCGAACCGTTCCGGAAACACTGACATCCTTTTGCGATAGGTCGCGCTGCGCATGAATGAGCTGGGATTCCATCTCTTCGGCCGACCGGATCAATGTTTCGCCAGCAGTCGTCAAGACGCTGCCGGACGGCCTGCGGTCGAACAGGCGCGTCCCGAGTGACTTTTCCAGCGCGATAATCCGTCTGCCGACGGTCGCATTGTCCATATGAAGCGCGAGAGCTGCAGCAGAAAAATGTCCGGCACGGGCTACCGCGAGGAATACCCGTATATTGTCCCAATCCATTGCACCCCCGAGAGTTCATGCGCGCCCAAAGGCCGCGTCCGGAATGATAACCGGTCGCCCATCGATGAACCATCCGCGGAAATGCACGATTTGCCACGGAGCTATTTTTTGACCAGCAGACACTTACTTTCTGACAGCGGCAAGAATGCCTCTTCGGCCGGAATCGACGACAAGACCTTGTAGTAGTCCCAGGGCCCTTTCGACTCCGCCGGCTTCTTGACCTCGAACAGATAGGCCGGATGGATCTTGCGTCCGTCAGTGCGGATGGCGCCCTTGCCAAATAACGGATCGTCCGTCGGCAGCTCCTTCATCTTGGCAACAATGGCCGCGCCGTCGCGGTTATTTCCGTTCAGCGCCTCGAGCGCCTTCAGATAGTGGAGGATCGATGACGCGACGCCGGCCTGCGCCATCGTCGGCATCGCCCGGCTCTTCATGTTTTCTGAGAAACGGCGCGAGAACCCGCGTGTGCCGTCGTTGAGATCCCAGTAGAACGCTTCAGTGAATGTCAGTCCTTGGGCAACGTTCAATCCGAGCGAATGCACGTCAGTAACGAACATCAGCAGCGGCGATAGCTTCTGGCCACCCTGCACGATGCGGAACTCCGCCGCCTGCTTGACTGCATTGATCGTATCCCCGCCGCCATTGGCAAGGCCGATGACCTTGGCCTTCGATGCCTGAGCCTGAAGAAGGAAGGACGAAAAATCCGACGTGTTCGGCGGGTGCTTGACGCTGCCGATGAGCTTGCCGCCCATGCTCTTGACGATGGATGATGTATCGCGCTCGAGCGCCGCGCCGAAAGCGTAGTCCGCCGCCAGAAAAAACCACGAATCAGCTCCGGCCTTCATCATTCCGGTGCCGGTTCCGCGAGCCAGCATATAACTGTCGAACACCCAATGAATAGTATTGGGCGAGCATTGGGCATTCGTAAGGTCCGACGTTGCCGCACCTGAATCGAGAAACACGCGGTTCTTTTCGCGCGTAAGATTGCTGACCGCCAGCGCTACTGCGGAATTTGGTACATCGACGATCACATCGACTTTGTCGACATCGTACCATTGCCGTGCCAGGTTGACGCCGATATCTGCCTTGTTCTGATGATCTCCGGCGACCACTTCGATGGTCCAGCCTTTGTTGAGCAGGCCGGAGTCTTCGATCGCCATCCTGGCTGCGAGCACTGATCCCGCGCCGGTGATGTCGGAATACAGACTCGACAGATCGCTGAGGACGCCTATCTTAACGGTCTTGCTCGCTGCCGCCTTTTCCTGGGTCTGACCAAGGCCGGGTTGCATCATGAGCGACGCGCCTGCCGCCAAGATCAATATTATGCGTTTCATCCCACTTCCTCGCTGTGTTTTTAGTAGCTGGCTCGCTAGCGGCCCATCAGAATGCCACGCGGTCTGCCCCCTTGAGATCGAGCATGACGCGCGCCTCATCGGGCGACGCAACCTCCAGGCCGAGCCCCTCGATGATCTTGCGAACCTGCACAACTTGATGGGCGTTGGTTTCGGCGAGCTTGCCCTTGGCAATCCAGAGTGAGTCCTCCAGCCCGACGCGGATATTGCCGCCCATAGCAGCCGCGGTTGCTGCGATCGCCATCTGACTGCGGCCCGCGCCGAGCACCGACCACTTGTATTTGTCGCCGAACAACCGGTCAGCTGTCCGCTTCATATGCATGACGTCTTCCGGGTGCGAACCGATACCCCCGAGCAGGCCGAACACCGTCTGCACAAACAATGGCGGCTTTACCAGCCCTCGTTCCAGGAAGTGGTGAAGGTTATAAAGATGCGACGTGTCGTAGCACTCGAACTCAAAGCGCGTTCCGGATTGTGACATCGTCGATAGGACGTATTCGATGTCCTTGAAAGAGTTACGGAACACGAGATCGCGCGACGCTTCCAGCATCTGCGGCTCCCACTCGTACTTGAACGTCTTGTAGCGTTCCAGCATCGGAAACAGGCCGAAGTTCATTGATCCCATATTGAGCGATGCGACTTCAGGCTGGAACATCGCAGCCGGCCTTAACCTCTCCTCAACCGACATGAAGGGGCTACCACCGGTGGTCAGGTTGACCACACAGTTTGAGCGCTGCTTGATCACCTTGAGAAACGGTTCGAATGCTTGCGGCGTCTGGTCGGGCTTTCCGGTCTGCGGATCGCGAGCATGCAGATGGATGATCGATGCGCCCGCTTCTGCCGCGCCAATAGCGGCTTCCGCGATCTCCTCCGCCGTCACCGGCAGGTGCGGCGACATCGTGGGCGTGTGAATCGATCCAGTCACCGCGCAGGTAATGATGATCTTGTTGCTGGCTGCCATTGTTAATTCCCATCAGAAGGTCCACCTTGTGGCGGTACAGTTGCCGCCCCGCTCAGGACAGCCAGCGGCGGCGCTGGCGATAGTGCTTGACGGCTGCATAGTCGGCGCCGTGACCGCCGCCGAGATAAGCTGCCTGAATATCCGGATTTGCCCTCATCTCCGCGGCCGTACCGTTCATGACGACGCGGCCGCCTTCCAGCAGATAGGCACTCTCTGCGACATCGAGCGCGGCGGCCGCGTTCTGCTCCACCAGCAAGACTGCTACGCCGGCCTCGGTATTGACGCGGCGAATGATGCCGAAGATTTCGTCCACCAGTAACGGCGACAATCCGAGGCTCGGCTCATCCAGCATCAGCAGCTTCGGCTCAGTCATCAATGCCCGGCCAATGGCCAACATCTGTTGTTCACCACCAGAGAGGTAACCTGCCTTGGCATTGGCTCGCTCGCGCAGCCGCGGGAACCACTGGAAGGTGCGCTCGATCAGCGTGTCGACGCGCTTGCGGTCGCGCATCATCGAGGTCGCAGCGATCAGGTTCTCCTTCGGTGTCAGATGCTCGAACACCCGTCGGCCCTCGAGCACATGCACGATGCCACGCCGGACCCGGTCGGCCGGATCCACGCTCAAAATCGGCTCGCCCGCGAAGCGGATGTCCCCATGACTGACAGTTCCGCGCTCGGGCTTGAGCAATCCGCTGATCGCCTTCAGGGTCGTGCTCTTCCCGGCACCATTGGCGCCGAGCAGAGCGACGAGGCCCCGTTCGGGCACCTCGATCGAGACGCCTTTGATCGCCAGAAAAACGCGATCAAAGACGACCTCGACATTGTTCAGCGACAACACTGTCATCGCTATTTTCCGGTGGCCTTGTATTGCGCCGACTGCTCGCGGATCAACTGCCAGACCAGATCCTGGTTGGGCGCCGCCCAATCGCCGATGCCGACCCATTTGGCACCGTCCCAGCGCGCCAGCTTGCCGGCACCACCGCCCTGATGGTCTTCCGGCGTCACCGTCACTGGCGGCAGGAAGCCGTCGGCCGTGAAGTTCGAGATCGATGTCAGGCCGGCGTTCAGCCACTTGCCGTTGAACGGACCCTTTGGATCCTTCTCGAAGGCCTTGCGCACGCCTTCAACGGCAATCGCGGCCGCCATGACGCCTACATTGTAATACGACGTTCCGACCTTCTCCTTTGGTCCCGCGCCTTTGCCCTTATCGACGACGTTGGCCAGGATCTCCTTGATCACCTTGGCATCGCGGCCCTGTTCGGTCGCAGCCCATTTCAGCACACCCTTGGCTTCAGCACGTCCGACCACATCCATGTCGGATTCGGAGAGCCAGACCCAGCTCGCGATGCGGTCAGGATTGATGCCATTTCGGATGGCTTCCTTGATCGCGACGGGCTGGCCGACGCCGCCACCACCGATAAATGCCCAATCCGGCTTGAAACGTCGCACCTGGGTCCAGACCGCCGACTGCTCGTTGCCGGGCGGTGCGTAAGGGAACGACTGCAGCTCGAAGCCATAGCGCTTCGACAGTGCATCGAGCATCGGCAGGCCCTCGCGGCCGAACGGCGTGTCGATATAGACGAACGCCATCTTCTTGCCCTTCAGGCCACCCTCCTGGGTGTTGAGATAATCCACCACGCGCGAGATCTGCGACCAGTAGCTGGGCGACATCGGCAGGATATAGGGGAATACGCTGCCATCGGCGGCATCGCTACGCCCGGACACCGTGGTGGCGAGATTCACATTGTCCTTCAGCGCACGATCGACCAGCGCGCGGCTCACAGGCGTCGACAACGGATCGATCAGGATGGCGCCTTCGCGTACGAAGCGTTCATAGGCCTCGATGCCGCGCTGCGTGGCGTTGCCGTGATCGGCGACAAGCACTTCGATCTTGTAACCGTTGACACCGCCGGCCTCGTTCACCAGCGAGATATAATCCCGATAGCCCTGATTGTACTCGTTCGTCACGAATGTATAGACGACGGTGAAATCCTGCGGCGTCGCGAACTTGATGACTTTATCTTGCGCCGTGGCCGGCTGGGTTGCTGCGACGGCCAGAGCCATAGCGGCAATCCCGATCATGCGTGAAAACACTCGCATCGCTTCCCTCCTCTTTGTTTCAACGTCAGCTTGATGCTGACGCCCTACTTCCCCATGTGCCGGAATGGCCAGACCAGAAAGTATTTACGAACATTGTCGTACATCTTGGCGAGCCCGAGCGGCTCGATCAGCAAAAAGCCGACGATCAGGGCGCCGAAAATCATCAGCGGCGCGTGGCTTCTGAAATCGGTTCCGATATCGATGCCGACTGAGCGCATCATGGCATCGATCAGATTATTGATGATCAGCGGGGCCAGCAGGATCAGGCCCGCGCCGAAGAAGCTGCCGAGCACGCTGCCCAACCCGCCGACGATCACCATGGCAACCAGCTGGATCGATATCTCGATGTGAAACTGCTCGGGCGTCACGGTCCGGTAGTAACAAAACGCCAGCAGAGTCCCAGCGACGCCGCCGATGAACGAACTCGCCCAGAATGCGCTCAGTTTGAAGCGGAATGCGCTGACACCGAGGATCTCGGCGGCAAAGTCCTTCTCGCGGATCGCAGCTAGCGCGCGACCGAAACTGGTGCGGCGGACATTGAGCGAAAAGATCGTCACTACGGCACAAACGGCAAGCGCAAGATAATACACCGCACTGTCGCTGCGCAGCGCAAAGCCGAATATGCTGGGCGCCGGCGCGACAATCGCCGCCTGCGTGCCACCGCTGACCGCCGGGACATGTCCGATGACGAAATCGACGATATACTGCATCGCCAGCGTGGCGACCGCGAGATAGAGCCCGCGGATGCGCAGCGCGGCAGCGCCGAACATGGTACCGATCGCTGCCGCCACGAAACCTGACAGGATCAGGCTGAGCTCGAAAGGCAGGCCGAGTCTTACCGCATGCACCGATGTATAGGCACCGATGGCCATCACCGCGGCATAACCCAGATGGATCTGGCCGGCGCCGCCCATTAGCAGGTTAAGGCCGAGGGCGGCCGTCGACCAGATCACCCAGGGCAATACATAGCTCGACATCTGCAGGCCGCTGAACAGCCATGGCGCCGCCAGCATGGTGAGGACGACAAGCGTGACCAGTCCGCGGTCGAACGCATAGGGCCAAAGCCGGCGTTCATCCTGATAGCGGGTGTGGCGAATTCCAGCGGCGCGGTACAGCATTCGCCTAGACTCTCTGAATGTGTTCGCGGCCAAACAGGCCTTCGGGCTTCAACAGCAAGGTGACTACGATGATGACCGATGCCACCACATCACGTGTGCCGCCGCCGACCAGCGGATCGAGCAGGCCCGATGCTAGGCCCTCGCAGACCCCGACAATGATACTGGCAACAATGATGCCGATAATTGAATCCAGCCCGCCGAGGATGGCGATCGCCAGCGCTTTGACCAGCAGGAGCGACAGCGTCCAGTCGACGCCCTGGCTGCCGCCCCACAACACGCCCGCCGCCGTCGCACTGATCGCAGCAAGGCCCCAGGCGAAACCGATGGCGTGTTCGACGCGAATGCCGACAGACCACGACGCGACCTGATCGTCAGACACGGCTCGCAGCATGATGCCCATGCGGGAATAGAACAGCAGCAGCGTCGCCACGATCAACGCCAGCGCAATGCCGCCGCTGACGAGATAGACGCGGCTGATGAGCATATCGCCGAGAAAGATCGGCGTGGCTGGGATGCCGAGATCGAGCCGCTTGGCGGCCGAGCCCAGTGTGCCTGGCACCAGCCCGCGCAGCATGATCTCGAGGCCGATGGTCAGCATGATGATCATGATGATCGGCTGCCCCGTCAATCGCCGCAACGCGACACGCTCGATGAACAGGCCGACCAGAAACATCGCGCCGATCGCGACAATGATGGCAACAAAGAGCGGAAGGCCGAGCAGGTTCGCACCGGCCCAGGTAAGATACCCGCCGGTCATCGCCAGCGCGCCCTGCGCGAGATTGGCGATCCCCGAGGTGCGGTAGATCAGCACGATGCCCAGCGCCACCAGTCCGTACATGAGGCCCACGAGCGCGCCGTTGATGGCCAGTTCGCCAAACAAACTCAGGTCCATGAGCCCCCCACGTCCATCACTTGCAAGTCGCGGCGGATGATGCCCTTTTCACCGCTCTCATAGACAATCGACGCCTCGAACACGACACTTGGCCGCCCTTCATAAATCGCCACGATCAATGGTGCGTAGCGATCCTCGATGACGTTGCGGCGTAGCTTTCGCGTGCGCGTGATCTCGCCGTCGTCGGCATCGAAATCTTTATGCAGGTTGACGAAGCGCCGTATTGCCAGCGGTCCCGACAACTGCGCGCTAATATCCTGCAGCACCTTGCCGATAAGCGCATAGACCTCGGGCTTTTGCGACAGGTCGGCATAAGAAGTGTAGGAAATGCCCTGCCGCTCCGCCCAGTGGCCAACGGCCTCGAAATCGATACAGACAATGGCGCCGAGGAATGGCTGGCCTGATCCGGTGACCGCGACGTTGCGCACGAAAGAGCTGAACTTGATGCGGTTCTCGATATAGTTCGGCAGATACTGGTCGCCTGCCGCCGTGCGCACGACCTCGCTGACACGCCCGAGCACTCGGAGCTGGCCATCGCCCCCGATCTCGCCGGCATCTCCGGTGCGCAGCCAGCCATCAATGAATGTCTTCGCCGACGCTTCGTCATCGCCGATATAGCCATCAATCACCGAACCGGAGCGTACAAGCACTTCGCCCTGCTCGCTGATCTTCAGTTCGACGCCGGGCAACGGCCGTCCTACCGTATCGAGCCGCACCTCACCGTCCGGCTGCGCCGCGGTGATGGCACAGGTCTCGGTCTGCCCGTAGAACTGTTTCAGATTGACGCCGAGCGCACGAAAGAAAAGAAACGTGTCTTCGCCAAGCGCCTCACCGCCCGTATAGGCGCGCGTCGCGCGCGATAGGCCGATGAAGTCCTTGATCGGGCCAAACATCAGGACTTCGCCGACCATCAGCAACAGTCGTTCGCGGATAGTCGGTGTCGCGCCCGATAGGCGCCGGCGCTCGATCTCGACAGCACGCGGCATAAAATAGTCGAACAGCTTTCGCTTCAGCGGCGTCGAATCCGCCATGCCGACCTGAATACGGGTCAGCATGTTGTCCCAGGCACGGGGAGCAGCGAGATACATGGTCGGCGCCGTGGCGCGCAGATCCTGCAGGATAGTCTCCTGCCGTTCGGGAATGTTGATGGTCCCGCGCAGAAACACCGTGGACGACAGCGTGAACACGAAGTCACCAATCCACGCCATCGGGAGATAGCCGAAGCACTCACCGCCTTCAGCAAAGAAGTCGCCTTTCGCGCCGGTATGAACGGCAGCCGAGATATGACGCTGCCGTACCACCACGCCCTTCGGCTGTCCCGTGGTGCCCGACGAATGCAGCAGCACGGCAATGTCGTCTGCACAGGTGCGGCCCAGCAATTCCGTCGACAACCCCATGGTCCGCGCCAGCCGCGCGCGGCCGCTCTCCATCAGTGTCCCGAATGCCATCAACCCGCTCTCACGGTAGGCATTCAGCCCGCGCGGGTCATCGTAAATGATATGGACCGGACGACCGATGCGCTCGCGCAACTTGAGCAGCTTGTCGACCTGCTCTTGGTCTTCCGCAAAGGCGATCGTCGGCTCGCCGTGGCGCGTATAGAGAAAAAGCTCGTCCGGCGGCACATCCGCGAATACCGGCGCCGGCGCAGCGCCGAGCACATTGGCCGCGAGCATCGCGACGTAGAGATTGGCGCGGTTATCGCCGATCACCGTCACGGTCGCGCCGCGCGCCAGACCGATATCTTCGAGACCCGCTGCGATTGCCAGGACTTCGTCAAGTACCTGCTTCCAGTTGCGCTCGCGCCAGATACCAAACTCACGTTCACGGATCGCAATTCTGTCGGCCGCGCGTTCCGCATTCTCGGCCAGAGCAGCGACCAACGTCGCCGGCCAGGCATCCACGACGCCGCCACGATTCACCTGCGCTATGCCGGCATTGATCATTGCAAAACTCTTTCGGCAGCCTTCTTGCCGAGATAGGCCTCCACCACCGCCGGCTCCGCCATCGCCTCGCGCGGCGTCCCGTGGGCAATGGCCTCGCCATAGCTCAACACCAGAACGCGGTCGCAGATCGCGGCAACGACATCCATGTGATGCTCGATCACGAGGATGCTGACACCGCGCTCCTCGCGCGCATCCAGCACAAAGCGCGCGATATACTCCTTCTCTTCCTGGTTCATACCGGCCATCGGCTCGTCGAGGATGAGCAGACGCGGCTCGCTGGCCAATGCGCGGGCCAGTTCGATGCGCTTCTGCATGCCGAGCGAAACGGTTTCCACCGGCTCATGGCGAATGTCCTGCAACTGCATGAAGTCGATGATCTCTTCGACCACACGCCGGTGCTTCGTTTCCTCGCGGTCGGCCCATCCCCAATAGAACAGCGCCGGCAGCACGCCGGAATTCATATGGGTGTGCCGTCCGACCATGATGTTGTCGAGCACGCTCATGCCCTTGAACAGTGCGAGATTCTGGAATGTGCGGGCAACACCGCGGCGGGTGATCTGGTGCGGCGCCATGCCTGTGATGTCCTTACCGAACAAAGTCACGGAGCCCTCGTTCGGCGGATAGAAGCCGGTCGCAACGTTGACGGTGGTGGTCTTGCCGCTGCCGTTCGGGCCGATCAGGCCGAAGATCTCGCCGCGCTTGACCTCGAAGGATACGCCCTTGAGCGCGCGCAAACCTCCGAAGCGCCGCTCGAGACCGCTGCATCGCAATGCAACATCCTCGACAGCGCTTGTGTCCATCGCGCCATGCGCGTCGCCGAAATTGGCGGACATCACGTAACCTCCCCTCGCGCTACCTTTTTGGTAACTTGCAAGATGGCTCATAGTGAATATCATTCATCTTGAGATGTCAATCGAACCGGCGGCGATGCGTATCGCATGAAGACCGGCAGCGTTGAGGGATGAGCAATGTTCTACGATGACCGCGACTGCGCGATGCCCAGCGATCGTGACGCACTACTTTTCAAGCGATTGCGCGAGCTGCTGTCATTGGCGATGACGCAATCGCCCGGCTGGGCGAAACGACTGAGTGGCATCGATCCGCGGGCGATCTTCGCGCGCGACAAATTGTCAGCACTGCCAGTTACACGAAAGTCGCACCTGATTGTGGCGCAGGAACTCGATCCGCCATTGGCAGGGCTGACGGCACAGGCGCAGGAATCATTCCCGCGTCTGTTTCTATCGCCCGGTCCGATTTGCGAACCGCAACCTTCCGCTGAAGATGCCTGGGGCGCCGCGCGCGCGCTGCATGCGGCCGGGATGCGCGCACAGGATACGCTGCTCAACACATTCAGCTATCATCTCACGCCGGGCGGCTTCATGTTCGATACCGGCGCCCGCGCACTTGGCTGCGCTGTTATCCCGGCCGGCCCCGGCAATACCGAGCAGCAATTGCAAGCGATACGCCGCTATCGGCCGGCCGCCTATGGCGGCACCGCCGATTTCCTGAACCTTCTGCTGCAGGCCTACGAACAGGCAGGTGATATCGACTTCCCGATCCGGCGAGCTATCCTGTCGGGTGCGGCTGTACCGCAGAATTTGCGCGAGCGCTTTAGCACCGCCGGTATCGCGGTCCACGAGCTTTACGGCACTGCCGAACTAGGCGTCGTCGCCTTCGAGACCGATGCCCATGCAGGCCTTGTCGCCAATGAAGACCTGATCATCGAGATCCTCGATCCGGTGACAGCGGCGCCGGTCGCGCCCGGCCAGACCGGCGAGGTCGTGATAACGCGCCTCGCACCGGACTATCCGTTGTTTCGGTTCGCCACCGGCGATCTCTCCGCCGTCATTGATGAGCCTAGTCCCTGCGGACGCACCAATATGCGTTTGCGGGGCTGGCTCGGCCGGGCCGACCAGACAACCAAGATCAAGGGCATGTTTGTGCATCCCGCACAGATCATCGAGGTGATCGGCCGCCTTGCGGGCGTCACCAAGGGCCGACTGATGGTGAGGCGGCGAGACGATCGCGATGACATGACCCTCGAAGTCGAAACCTCGCAACCCGCGATCGATCTTCCGGCCGCAGCGCGCTTGCTGGCCGAAGTCACCAAATTGCGCGGCGATGTCCGGATTGTCGCGGCCGGGTCGATCGGCCAGAGCGGCGCCATCATCGACGAGCGCACGCAGTAAGGCTATCGCCATCGCACCGACAGAGGCCTACATGCGGAACACGCCGTAATGCGGATCAGCAATCGGCGCATTTAATGAAACGCTCAAAGCGATGGCCAGAGCATTACGGGTATCGACCGGGTCCAGGATGCCGTCATCCCATATCTCCGACGTCGCGTAATAGGCGCTCGACTGCCGCCGATAGTCTTCCAGTATGGGATCGCGGATATCGGCGAACTCCTGGTCGCTCAGCGACTGCCCGCTGCGCGCCAGCTGCCGCACCTTGATATCGGTCAGCACACCGGCGGCCTGCTCGGCACCCATCACCGAAACCTGCGATTGCGGCCAGCTGAACATGAAGCGCGGATCGAAGGCACGGCCGGACATGCCATAGGTGCCGGCGCCATAGGAGCCATTGCAGACCACTGTGAATTTCGGCACCGAGGCGCCGGCAACGGCCATGATCAGCTTGGCGCCGTCCTTTGTGATGCCGCGCCGCTCATACTCGCGACCAACCATGAAGCCCGTGATATTCTGCAAGAACACCAATGGAGTCCTGTTCTTGTCGCAGAGCTGGATGAAATGCGCTCCCTTCAGCGAGCTGTCGCTGAACAGCACGCCATTATTGGCGATGATGCCAACCTGATAACCTTCGATGCGCGCGAAGCCGCACACCAGCGACTGGCCATAACGGGGCTGGTATTCATGAAAACGGCTGCCATCCACCATGCGCGCGATGACCTCGCGCATATCGAATTGCACCCGCGGATCTTTCGGGATGATTCCGTAAAGCTCCTGCGGATCATAGGCGGGCGGTTCCGGCTCAATCCAATTGATACTGGTCTTCTCCCGGCGCGAAAAACGCTCGACGATATCGCGCGCGATAGCGATCCCGTGCATCTCGGACGTCGCTGGATAATCGCCGGTGCCCGACACGCTGGTATGCATTTCCGCGCCGCCGAGATCCTCTGCCGAGACCTCCTCGCCCGTGGCGGCCTTCACCAGTGGCGGCCCGCCAAGAAAGATTGCGCCGGTGCCGCGCACGATCACGTTATAATCACTCAGCGCCGGGATGTAAGCTCCGCCCGCGGTGCAATGCCCCATCACAACCGCAACTTGCGGCACGCCCATCTTGGACAACGTCGCCTGATTACGGAAGATGCGACCCGCATAGTAGCGATCGGCGAAGAACTCCGCCTGCAGCGGCAGGAAGCCGCCAGCGCTGTCGCACAGATGCACCACCGGCAGCCGGTTCTCGATGGCGATGTCGAGTGCGCGGACGATTTTCTTGACCGAGAGCGGATACCATGCACCGCCCTTCACACTGGCATCATCGGCATGGATCATAACTTCCCTGCCGGCCACGATACCGATGCCGATCACTTGCGCCGCGCCCGGCACCTCGCCGTCATAGGCCATGCTGCCGGCCAGCGTGGAGAGCTCAAGAAACGGCGTACCGGGATCTAGCAATGCCTCGATCCGGTCGCGGACAAACATCTTATTCTGCCGCTTCAGCCGTTCGATGTCGCGGTCCGGTCGCTTGAACCGCGCCACCTGCTGTCGCTCCTTGAGCTCGGCGGCAAGCTTACGGTTATGGCTGTCATTGAGTTTGAAATCATCGGCACGCGGATCCGCCTGAGAGTGCAAGCGCTGCATGTCAGCCGTTCTCCTGCAAAAGGGTCGCCAGCAGCGCATCGCGATCGAAACTGTCACCTGCCTTGACGTGAATCTTCTCGACGATGCCGTCCTGCGGAGCACGAATTGACGTTTCCAGCTTCATGCTTTCGATCACCATCAGCACGGTGCCCGCCAGCACCTCATCGCCTGGTGCCACCTTCACCGCGACGACCACTCCCGGCATAGGCGCGCGCGCGACATTCAGTCCACTGTCGTCGCCCGCTCTAGCAAAGGCCGCCAAGGGATCGACATAGTGCAATGCATAGGCACGGCCACCGCAATGGATGTGGATCACATCGCCATCGAGGGCATAGGCCACTGGCACGCGTTCCCCGTCGATCGTCAGGTGGCCTTGGCCGGGCCTGTCTTCGGCAAGTGCCACAGCGCCGTGCCATCCGCCTTCGACCTGCAACTGATAGCCGTTGCCGAGACGCGAGAGCCAAACGCCGTTGGCTTTTCCATCAAGATCGAACCGGTGATACACGTCAGTTTCTCCAGCCCTGAAGCCGCGCATGCAAGGGCGGTACCGCATCGGCGGCATCGCGAACCGGCCGTGTCAGCAGCGCGGCCACAGCGAGCAACTGCCGCATGATCGCGTCATCATCGGCACCGCCGGTCGCGATCGCCGGATTTTCATCGAGATAGCCGGTATGAACCGCTCCGGCCTTGAACAAGTCGTCGCCTAAGATGCGTGACAAGAACGCCGCATTGCTCTCGCAGCCGAGGAAGACGAAATTGGCGATGGCCTCGCGAGCCTTGACGATGGCTTCATCGCGGCTCGGCGCGTGGACGATGATTTTGGCCAGCATCGGATCGAAGGCCGTCGTGATCGACTGCCCCTGCGCGATGCCGCTGTCGATGCGCACACCATCACCTTCGGGATATCGCAATGCCAGCACCTTGCCGGTGGTCGGTGCGAAATCGCGGTCGGGCGCTTCTGCATAGAGCCGGGCTTCGATCGAATGGCCGCTGGACGTGACCTGCGCCTGGTTGAACTCTAGCGGCAGGCCGGCTGCGATCTTAATCTGCTCGGCGACCAGATCCAGACCGGTGGTCATCTCGGTCACGGGATGCTCGACCTGAAGACGCGTGTTCATTTCGAGAAAGTAGAATGCACCGCCGCCATAGATGAATTCGACGGTACCGGCGTTACGATATCCAGCGGCCCGCGCGATTCCGGCCGCAGTGGCGCATATCCGCTCACGCTCCTCCGCCGTTAGCCCCGGCGACGGCGTCTCCTCGATTATTTTCTGGAACCTGCGCTGCACCGAGCATTCGCGCTCGTAGAGATGCACCACATTGCCCATGGCATCACCGAGCACCTGTACCTCGATATGCCGGGGGCGCTCAACGAAGCGCTCGATATAAAGTCGGCCATCACCGAAGTAACGCTCACCTTCGCTGCGCGCCTCAGTCACGGCATCTTCGAGCAAATCGAGATCGCGCACGATCCGCATCCCTTTGCCGCCGCCGCCGGCCGAAGGCTTCACCAGAAGCGGAGCGCCAATGGCGCGGGCCCTCTGCAGGAAAGTTGACGGGGCGTCCTCTTCGATCGCCGATGGCGCAACCGGAAATCCGTTCTTCGCGACAAAGGCACGGGCGCGGATCTTGTCGCCCATGAGCTCGATGGCATCTACGCCTGGACCGACGAACACGATACCTGCTGCCTCGACCGCGCGTGCGAAGCTGGCATTTTCGGACAGGAAGCCATAGCCGGGATGCAACGCACCGGCTTTGGCTTCCTTGGCAACCGTCAGAATCTGGTCACCGTCGAGATAGGCCGCGACCGGCGTGCGCCCGGTGATCCGGATAGCTTCATCCGCCAGCGCCACAGCCGGCGCCAACGCATCGACCTCGTGATAGACGACAATACTGCGCAGCCCGAGTTCGCGGAGCGTCCGAATGATACGCACCGCGATCTCACCACGATTGGCGATCAGCACACTGTCGAACGGAAGCGATGGCCTACCCACGAATGCCCCTTGTCAGTCAATACAGATGCCGGAGGTCAGCATCGCGGTCAGTTCGCGCGCCGTTTGCGTCGCTTTAAGCTGCCCACGGCCGTTGACATGCCGCCAAGCGAGATGCTCGATCGCGCCGAACAGCACGTCACGCAAGAGTTTTGGATTACACTCCGGCTTGACCTCGCCATTGGTGACGGCCTCGCGCACGATACGGATGAGCACCGACGTATAACGCCGGTTGAGATCTTGGATTGCTGACCCCTCGTAATCGCTCGAGGTTCGCACCTCGGCAATGAATAGCCGGCACAGATCGGTATCCGCCACGAACACGCCGATATGCCGCTTGATCAACGCCTCGAGCCGCGCCGGAAATTTGTCGTGCTTGAAGACCTGCAGCTCCAGATCGACCAGGATGCGCTCGTAGAATTTCTGCAGGACGCCATAAAGCAATTCCCGCTTGTTGCGAAAGTAGCGATACACCAGCCCATCGGAAATCTTGGCAATGCGCGCTATATCCGCGATCGACGCGCCCTCGAACCCCTTCTCGGCGAAGGCGCGTTTGGCGGCATCCAGGATAGCGTCATAGCGATCCTGCATGCGTTCGGGACTAATGGCCGGCACGTCACTGCTCCCTAAAGATCGGGCGGCCGCGGCTGAACCGCGAAGATTTGCCCGTTGAATGAATGGCGTGAGCGAACATCCGCCGATTGCCATATTGAATATCATTCATCTTGTCATGTCAACCGATGGCACCCGACCGCCGCACACCATTGTCTTTTCCTGCGACTAGAATTTCGCAGGCCGCCGCTCGAAGAATGCCGTGACGCCCTCGCGGAATTCGTCGCTGCCCGCAGCCACGACAAATGCCGCCCTCTCGCGGTCGAGCTGTGCGCTGAAATCGGACGTGCAGGCCTGCTCGACCAGAGACTTGATCCGCCCCATTGTCTCACGCGGCCCTGCGGCGAGCCGCTTGGCTAGCGACAATGTCTCTTGTGCCAGGAATTCGGGCGCGACCACTTTGTTGACGAGCCCGAGCGTCAACGCTTCCTGCGCATTGATCGGCTCATTGAGCCACATCACCTGCAGCGCGCGGCGACGTCCGAGCAAATGCGTCAGCGACCATGTCGTACCGGCATCCGGATTGGTGCCGATCTTCGAATAGGCCGACAACAGTTGCGCGTTGTCGGCCATGACGCAGAGATCACAGGCGAGAGCAAAACCGAGGCCGCCGCCGGCGACGGAACCCGTCACCCCCGCAACGATCGGCGTGTGCATTGCACGCATCGCGCGGAGCATGCTGTGGAATCCGTCGATCAGCGATGCTGCCACCTGCGGCGCCTGATCCAGATGGTCGCGGAACAGCTTCAGGTCCGCGCCGGCCATGAAGGCGCGGTCAGACCCGACGATCATGACGGCACGAATGGCAGGATCCCGCTCTGCGGCATGAAGCGCCTCACGAATGTCGGCAATCATCTCGCCATCGACGGCATTCAAGCGTTCTGGACGGTTGAACTGCAGGATCGCAACCGCACCATCCACACTGCTCAACACCGATTTGTCGCGCGCCTGCGTTGCGGCCATAATCGCCTCCCTGACACTTTGTTACATCTCATCGCTCTTGCCGATACGGCGATAATGAATATGATGGCTCAAAAATGAATTGAATTCAACAAGCCGCTGGAGGAAGCGCAAACCGATTAGTCGCAGGCCTTGCGCCGCCGGTTTCGTACGCTGTCGTCAGCGGCCAATGTGAGGAGCACCAGGAAAATCGTGTCAGGGAAATTCTTCGACCAGTTCACCGACGGCGAGGTCATTCGCCATCAGGTGTCGCGCACCGTGACAGAGACCGACAATCTGCTGTTCACCGCCCTCACCCACAACACCCAGCCGCTGCATCTCGATGCCGAGATCGCAGCACAGTCCGAATTCGGCCACATCCTGGTCAACAGCATCTTCACCTTCGGGCTGATGATCGGCGTCTCTGTCACCGACACCACACTGGGCACGCTGGTCGCCAATCTCGGCATGGATAAAGTGATCTTCCCGAAACCGGTGCGGATCGGCGACACGCTGCGCTCGGAAACCACCGTCATCGAGAAGCGCGCGAGCCGGTCGCGGCCGGGACAGGGCGTCGTGGTGTTCGAACATCGCTGCTTCAACCAGAAGGGTGAGATCGTCGCGCAATGTCTGCGCACGACGCTAGTGCAAGGGAGCCCGCAATGATGCTGCGTTCTCTGCTGTTTACGCCCGGCGACAGCCTCAAGAAGATCGAGAAAGGCGCCGCGGGCCCTGCTGATGCCCTGATCCTCGACCTCGAGGATTCCGTCGCCGAAGCCAATCGTCCCGATGCGCGCCGTCTCGTCCATGATTTTCTCGCGGCACATCGGGAGCGCACACGCCAGCAGCTCTGGGTCCGCATTAATCCACTCGATACGCCCCACGCACGGCTCGACCTGGCTGCCGTCATTGCCGGGCGGCCAGACGGCATCGTTCTGCCGAAGGTCCGTTCCAGTACCGACGTCACCATGCTCTCGCACTACCTCGATGCGCTGGAGCCGGCCTTCGATGTGCCTGTAAGCAGCGTCCGGATTCTCCCCGTAGCCACCGAGACCGCCCAGGCGATCTTCGCGCTCGGCACCTATGCCGGCGCCAGTCCGCGGCTGCTCGCACTGACTTGGGGAGCCGAGGATCTCGCCGCGGCGATCGGCGCCAGCGCCAACCGCGATGCGAGTGGCCGGCTGGAATTCACCTACCAGATGGCGCGCTCGCTCTGCCTCGTCGGTGCCGCCGCAGCGGATGTCGCAGCGATCGAGACCATCTTCCCGGATTTCCGCAATCACGTGGGATTGCAGGCCTACGCCAACGTCGCACGGCGCGATGGCTTTCGCGGCATGATGGCGATCCATCCCGGCCAGGTCGAGATCATCAACAACGCCTTCACCCCGTCGGGCGACGAGATCGCGTGGGCAACCCGTGTGGTCGCAGCCTTTGCGGGATCGACCACCGGCACTGTGGGGCTCGACGGCCAAATGCTGGATATGCCGCATCTCAAACAGGCGCGACGGCTGCTCGAGACCGCAAGCCTCAAAGCGCAACCCACACGGGCTTCGAAAGGGACGCCCTCGTGATCACCATCGACCAGACCACCACGATCGGCGACGCCTTCGCGCGTGCGGCAAAGACTTATGGCCCGCGGCCCTTTTTGGCGGCGCCCGCAGGCGCGCATCGCGTTTATCACAAGCAAGGCTACGAAATCGATTTTGCCACCGCGGAGCGCGAAGTGAGGCGGCTGTGCGATATCTATGGTTCGCGCGGCTTCGGCCACGGCCACCGCGTCGCGATGCTGCTGGACAATCGGCCGGAGCATTTCCTGCACAAGCTCGCGCTCAATACGCTGGGCATCTCCTGCGTCCCGATCAACCCCGACTACCGCGCCAACGAGATCGCTTATCTCTTGGACAATTCGGAGGCCGATCTGGCCATCGTGTCCGCGGAACGTCGCATGCAGCTCGAAGCTGGCATGCAGGTTAGCGCACACAAGACACCGGTCATCCTGTTTGACGATCTTACCGCGCTGACAGCACCGATCAAACCGGCCCGCACGGATCCCGTCACCAGCGCAACCGAAGCCAGCGTGCTCTACACATCGGGCACGACCGGCCGTCCCAAGGGCTGCATGCTGTCGCATGGCTACGAACTGGCGTCCGGCGCGTGGTACGCGACGCGCGGCCAACTCGCGACCTTCCGCCCCGAAGGCGAAAGACTATACAATCCGCTGCCGGTCTACCACGTCAACGCGTCGATACTATCGTTCCATTGCGTGATGCTGACTGGAAGCTGCCAGATCCAGCCCGATCGCTTCAATCCCGGCCGCTGGTGGACTGAAGTCAACCAGACCCGCGCCACCATCGTGCATTATCTCGGCGTGATCGTGCCGCTACTGTTGAATATGCCGCCCTGTCCGGAAGAGCGCAGCCACAACATCCGCTTCGGAATCGGCGCCGGCGCTGAGCCGCAGCTTCACGCGGTCTTCGAGAAGCGCTTCAATCTGCCGCTGATCGAAGTCTGGGGCATGACGGAAATGGTGCGCGTGCTGCTGGATCACGAGCCACCACGCAAGATCGGCACCCGTGCCTTCGGCCGCCCCGTCCCCGGCGTCGACGTCCGCGTGGTCGATGAGCAGGACAAATACGTTGCCATCGGCGCCCCGGGCGAGATGGTGATCCGCCACTCGGAAGCGACCCCGCGCCGCGACTTCTTCTCCGGCTATCTAAAAGACGAGAAGGCCACCGCCGATGCATGGCGCGGCGGCTGGTTCCATACCGGCGACACCGTCCGCCAGGACGATGACGGGATGCTGCATTTCGTCGATCGCAAAAAGAACATAATCCGGCGATCCGGCGAGAACATCGCGGCGGCCGAGATCGAGGCCGTGCTGCAGTCGCATGATCTGGTCAAGCAGGTCGCCGTTCTCGCGGTGCCCGACGAGTTGCGCGAGGAAGAAGTGCTTGCCTGTGTGGTGCTAAGCGACACCCAGACAAGCGACACCGCCGCCGAAACCCTGTTCCAGCACTGCAACCGCGAACTGGCCTACTTCAAGACGCCGGGCTGGCTACTGTTCGTGGACAATCTGCCCACCACCGGCACGCAGAAAATCCAGAAACATCATATTTTTCCGGATGGTCAGGATCCGCGCAGCAGTGTTGGCATTCACGATATGCGCGAGCGCAAGAAGCGCAATACGATAACCACAGGCTGATCCATGGGACGCATGTTCGAGGAATTCGAGATCGGCGCGCGCATCGAGACGCCGCGCCGAACCATCATCGATGCCGACATCATGCAATTTGCCGGATTGACCGGCGACTTCAACCCGCTCCACACCGACGACGTGTTCGCCGCCACAAGTGATTTCGGCGCGCGTATCGCCCATGGCCCGATGCTGGTCGGCATGGCCTTCGGACTGGCCTCGCGGGCCGGCCTGTTCGAAGGCACCGTGCTTGGCCTGCTCGATCTCGGCTGGAAGTTTACCGGGCCGGTACGACCCGGCGACACCGTAACGGTCGTTGTCGGCGTTCTCGACAAGAAACCGACGCGGAAGCCCGACCGTGGCGTAGTCGACTTTCAGTTCGAAATCCTCAATCAGCGCGATGAGATCGTGCAGATCGGGACGGCAAAAATCCTGATCAAGCGACAGCCGGAGAAGACGACGATCTCAAACGATCGTTGACAGCCGGCCCGGTTCGTTTAATGAATGATATTCATTATAAGCCGTCACTGAATGCGGCATGCACCGAATGGGAGGACCGCAGGCATGAGCATCCCCGAGACCGGATCGCACGGCGACAACCGCCCTTCCATGTTTGCGCTCGATGAAGAAAAACAGGCCATCCTCGATCAAGCCGATCGCTATGGCCGCAACGAACTCTACCCGCTTGCAGAGCGGATGGATCGCGAAGAGTGGTGGCCCAGCGAAGCGTTCCGCAAGATCGGCGACAGCGGGTTTTTCGGCGCCACCATTCCAGAGGAGTTCGGCGGCGCTGGCATGGACCTCACCTCCGCAGGGCTGGTGCTGCAGGGATTTGCGCGCTGGAATCATGCTCTGGCACTGTCCTGGGTTGCGCATGACAATCTCTGCGCCAACAACATCTACCGTAACGGCAACGACCAGCAGCGCCGCAAATACCTCCCCGATCTTTGCGCCGGGCGAACGGTCGGCGCACTCGGCCTCACCGAGCCCGGCGCTGGATCGGATGCGTTGGGATCTATGCGGACCACGGCGCGCCGCGACGGCGATCACTATGTGCTCAACGGCGGCAAGATCTACATCACCAATGGCCCGGTCGCCGATGTGCTGCTGGTCTATGCCAAGACCGATCGCGACAAGGGCGCGCACGGCATCTCCGCATTCATCGTCGAGAAGGATTTTCCCGGCTTCAAGGTTGCGCAGAAGCTCACCAAGATGGGCTATCGCGGCAGCCCGACCGCCGAACTCGTATTCGAAGACTGCCGCGTGCCCGCCGAAAATCTAGTCGGTGGCGAAAACCGGGGCGTCTCCATCGTGATGAGCGGCCTTGATCTCGAACGCGCGATGATCTCACCACTTTGCCTCGGCATTTCCGAGCGCGCACTGGAATTATCTATAGACTACGCCCAGACCCGCCAGCAATTCGGTAAGCCTATCGGCTCGTTCCAGATGGTGCAGTCGATGCTCGCCGACATGTATGTGCAGGTCGAAACGATGCGTACCTTCACCTATCGGACGCTCGCTGAAGCGGCCCCCCTGGAAGTCGGCGGCGGCGGTCGCGGCGATATCCATAAGCTGACGGCCGCATCGGTGATGTTCGCCGCCGAGGCCTGCCACAAGGTCTTGGATCTCGCCGTGCAGATCCATGGGGGCAGCGGCTACATATGGGAGTCCGAAATCAACCGCTTGTTCCGCTCGACCAAGCTGCTTGAGATCGGCGCAGGCACCACCGAAGTCCGCAAAATGATCATCGCCGGCGAGCTTCTGAAAGGAGATGCGCGCCATGGCTGACGCCGTTTCAAACGACGGCGCACAAAGCACCACGGTCAAGCTCGGCCTGACCGATGACGAACTGTGGTCGCGCGCAACCGTCTATGCCCCTACTGCCATGAGCGGCAAGACCGTCATGGTGTCCGGCGCAGCCGGCGGCATCGGGCGCGCCATCGCCTGGCTGTTCGGGCGCCTCGGCGCACATGTCATCGTCGTCGGCCGCAATCGGGAGAAACTCGACGCGCTGGTCGATAACATGACTGCAAGGCAACTGAAGGCGACGCCGTATGTCGCGGATATCAAGGACGCGGACTCCGTCGCAAAGCTGTTCGAAGACGTCGCTGCAGCGCATGGCCAGATAGACTGCCTGATCAACAGCGCGGGCGGACAGTTTCCGCAGCCGGCCATCGACTTTTCTGTAAAGGGCTGGAACGCCGTCATCAGCACCAATCTCAACGGCACCTGGTATATGATGCAGGCGGCAGCGCAGCACTGGCGCGACGCTGGCCGTCCCGGCAACATCGTCAATATCGTGGTCGTCACCACCCACGGCCTCTACGGCATCGCGCATTCCGTCGCGGCGCGCTCCGGCGTCATTGGCCTGTCACGCGCCGTCGCCGTGGAATGGGCGCCGCTGAAAATCCGCGTCAACTGCATCGCTCCCGGCGCCATCGAGACTGATGGATGGAAGGTCTATACGCCAGAGGCGCGCGCCGCCTATCCGCGCTCCAACCCGATGATGCGTGCGGGCACGGCCTGGGACATCGCCGAGTCCTGTGCCTATCTTGCCTCGCCCTCCGGCAATTTCGTCACCGGCGAGACCATAACCGTCGACGGCGGCGGCCAGCTATGGGGCGAAACCTGGACCACCGGTAAGCCTGACTATTTTACCAAGGGCAATTGAACGGAATAGCATCCTCAAAAAAGCGTGCGGAGTTCACTAATGTCTGCTTCGATCTCCGGCTCTGCCGACATCCTGCCCCGCGACCTTTTCGCGAACAAAACCGTCTTCGTCACCGGCGGCGGCAGCGGCATCAATCTGGGTATCGCGCATAGCTTTGCGCGACTGGGCGCGGCGATCGCTATCTGCGGCCGCTCACAAGACAAGCTCGATAACGCAGCCACCGCATTGCGCGCGAGCGGAGCAGTCGTATCTGCGATTGCTGCCGATGTACGCGTGCCCGAACAACTCGAAGCCGCAATGTCGGCGTCACGCGAGACGATCGGCGATATCGACGTGCTTATATGCGGCGCTGCCGGCAATTTCCTGAGCAAAAGTGAGAGTCTCTCGCCAAACGGCTTCAAGACCATCGTCGATATCGATCTGGTCGGATCGTTCAACGCATCCCGGATGGCGTTCGCGCAGCTGACACGAACGCGCGGATCGATTCTGTTCATCACGGCGCCGATGGCGCATATGGCGCATGCATTTCAGGCCCATGTCGGCCCCGCGAAAGCCGGCGTCGAGATGTTAATGAAGAACCTTGCCCTTGAATGGGGACCGTATGGCATTCGCGCCAACAGTATCGTTCCCGGCTTCATCGCCGACACCGAGGGCATGCGCCGTATCTCAGCGCAAGGCGGCGGTGCTGCGTTCGACGACTACATTCCGCTGCGCCGGATGGGGCATGTCGATGAAATAGGACACGCTGCCGCATTCCTGAGTTCGCCGCTTGCTGCTTACATCACCGGCACCTCGCTGTGGGTCGATGGCGGCCAGGCTCTTGCCGGCTCCGGATTCTTCAACGCCAACAGCGCCACTCATCTGGAGAATGCCAAGCCAGCACAATAGCCGAAGCTCCGAGAGACCGGATCAATCCGGCGCGGGCGCCATCACAGGGAGAGAAACATGTATCCGGGACATCACGTGACAGGTCGCGCCAATCAGGCAGCCTTCATCATGGCCGAGTCTGGCGAAAGCGTTACTTACGGCGAACTGGAAGCGCGCACCAACCGCCTCGCACACTTCCTCCGAAAGTGCGGGTTAACGCGACTGGATCACTACGCCATATTCATGGAGAATAACGCACGCTACATCGAGTGCTGCGGAGCCGGCGAACGGTCCGGATTGTATTTCACCTGCATCAATTCGTTTCTAACGGTCGATGAGCTTGCCTACATCGTCAACAACAGCGAATCTCAGATTCTGATTTTCTCCGAAGCGACCCGTACCGTAGCAACGGCGGCGCTCCGCCAATGCCCGAATATCACGACATGCCTCGTTGTCGACGGCCCTGGTGACGGTTCGATCATTCTCAATCTCGACGAAGCCACGCGCGCTTTTCCGAGCACGCCTCTGGCCGACGAGACGGTGGGCACGGCCATGCTGTATTCGTCGGGAACGACAGGTCGCCCCAAGGGAATTCTCAGGCCCATTCCCGAACAGCCGCCGTCGCAGCAGCTTCCGCTGTTCGATTTCCTGCAAAAGCTGTGGCGATACCGCGAGGGATTGATCTATCTCTCTCCGGCGCCGCTCTATCATTCCGCGCCGCAGGCGGCTGTCAATCTCGTCATTCGCAATGGCGGCACGGCCATCATCATGGAGCACTTCGATCCCGCGCGTTATCTGCAGTTGGTCGAAACCTACAAGCCGACACACACCCAACTGGTCCCAACCATGTTCTCTCGCATGTTGAAGCTGCCGCCCGAGGAGCGGGCGCGATACGACCTGTCATCGCTGGAGACCGTAATTCACGCCGCCGCTCCTTGCCCGCCGCAAGTGAAGGAGAAAATGATCGATTGGTGGGGACCGATTATTCACGAATATTACGGGGCAACCGAAGGACTCGGTTTCGCCGCTTGTGACAGTCAGCAATGGCTTTCTCACCGCGGCACGGTTGGCAAAGTCATGCTCGGAGATTTGCATGTTCTTGATGAGGACATGAAGCCGTGCCCGATCGGAACACCGGGTACGCTGTGGTTCAAGACCGCAACGCCGTTCGAATATTTCAATGATACATCCAGGACATGGGAGGCACGCTCCCAAGATGGCAGCATGACTACCGTCGGGGATGTCGGTTATGTCGACGACGAAGGCTTTTTGTATCTGACGGATCGGGCAACATTCATGATCGTGTCCGGCGGCGTCAACATTTATCCGCAAGAATGCGAGAACCTGTTGGTTACCCACCCCAAGGTCGCCGATGCCGCCGTGTTCGGTGTGCCGAACGAAGACCTCGGCGAGGAAGTGAAAGCCGTGGTCCAGCCAATGACAGGCGTGGAATCGGGGCCAGACTTCGAGCGGGAACTGATTGAGTTCTGCAAGACGCATTTATCTCATCAGAAATGCCCGCGGTCGGTTGACTTCGATGCCGAACTCCCGCGCCTTCCAACCGGAAAACTCTATAAGCGTGTGCTACGTGATCGCTATTGGGGTGATCGGAAAAGCCGTATTTTATAGATGCTGCGTCTGGAAGGGTTTAACCGGCGAGTGAGACGAATCTCGCTGCCTACCCGCTGAAGTCATTTGCCAAGTGTGCCGTACCGTGGCGCTACCAACGCACCCTCATGACGACGCTTGAAGACCTCGTGCAAAACCACGCGATCAACGATCCGATTTTCGAAAGCCATTGCCCCTCCACTTCTTGGGTCGGACACTATTCGACCGCAAGTAGAAGTGGCGAGATCCCCACAGCACGCTCCGGGCGAGCGCCTCTCTTTTTGTTCTACGTCAATTCATAGGGTTGGCTTTGGGTTTCCCACCCGGCGGGCGGAATAGCGGGGAGCGGCTTGCGGCTGTCTTAATTCCGTCGTTTGCCTCTAGCATCGGCCACAATCCTGGTCTATTCGACCAGAATGATTAAAGCGCGGACCGCCAAATTCCAGATTGGACAGATCGTCCGCCACCGGATCTTTTCGTTCCGGGGGGTGGTGTTCGACATCGATCCGGAATTCAACAACACCGAAGAGTGGTGGCTGTCGATCCCCGAGGACGTCCGTCCGCACAAGGACCAGCCATTTTACCACCTGCTGGCCGAGAACTCTGAGTCGGAATACGTCGCCTACGTCTCCGAGCAGAACCTGCTCCCCGACGAGTCCGGCGAGCCGATCCGGCACTCCCAGGTCGCCGAGATCTTCATCAAGGACAAGTCCGGCAGCTACCGGCCGCGCAATCCGTCGCTGAACTGACGCCGGGCCGTCCGGGCTTCCATGTCCAGGCATCTGTTACCGCGTTCAGGATTGTGGTAAGTTTGTCGCTGGCGAGGAGCAGTTGTATGGCGCCCGGTAAGGTAATCAGCGTCAAACTCGGCGCGCAGCAGAAATCCCTGCAGCGCCATCTGGAGTCCGGCCGTTACGATGACGCCAGCGATGTGGTTCGCGACGCTCTCCGCGCTCTCGATCAACGCGATGCGTTAGTCGACGAAGTTTTACGCGAGGATGTGAAGGCCTCGATAGCCGACAAGCGTCCCAGCACTCCCATCGATGAGGTGTTCAAGCGGGCTCGCGCTCGGATCGCCCGGAAGACAAAATCCTCCGCACGTGGCGCATAAGGTCGTTTTTCGCCGACATGCGGAGAAACAGCTGATCGAGCTGGGCGAATATATCGCCTTTCATGCAAGCCCCCAGATCGCCAATGGCTATCTCGATCGCATCTACGAGACCTGCCTCGCGCTGGAGCATTTTCCCGAGCGTGGCAGGCGCCCCGATGACATCCTGAAGGGGTTACGGACGATCGGCTTCGAGCGCCGCGTGACGATCGCATTTCGGGTTTTGAAAACCCAGGTTGAGATCGTCAGCATCGCCTATGGTGGACGGGATTTCGAGAGCGAACTCCGAAGACGCCGATAGGAGAACGCCTCCTCAACCCAACAAAAAAGGCGCTCATTTCTGAGCGCCTTTTCGTTTGTCTGTTGAACCAGCCTACTTGGCGGCCGGATTGGCCGGAGCCGCCGCTGCTGCGCCAGCTGCGGGCTGCTGGGCTTCGAGCTTGGCGCGGGCTTCCGCAGCGCGCTTCTGCAGCTCTTCCTGCAGTTTCTTCTGGGTTTCTTCGAACACCTTCGGATCGGTCGGCGGGCCGTCATAGGCCTTGGCGAATTCGGCCAGCGGCAGCGGCAGCGTCAGCGGTGCGCCGTTGGAATTGATCGCCTGAACGATCAGGTTCTGGCCCTTCTTCAGATTGGCCAGCAGTTCCGGGGTGACTTCGTAATCCGACATACAGCCGTTGGCGAAGCAGATCACATACGGGCTCTGCGCCGGGGCATTGTTGTCCACGATCACGCGGGTGCCGTGCACGAGCTGCATGCCGAGCGGCAGGGTCACGCGCAGGATCTTCTTCGGTTCGCCTTCCGGCTCGATGATGACGGCGGCGATGACGGGCTGGCCCGACTCGATGCGGCCGTCCTTGCCGGTGAAGCAGACCTGCTTGGCATTGGCGTCCTGGCCCTTGAGGCAGAACTTGGTCCAGGGTGCGTAGATCAGCTGAACCTGCTGATCGGCCGGGGGCGCGCCTGCGGCCGGGGCCTGGGCTGCGGGAGCGGCCGGAGCAGCGGCCTTCGGAGCGGCTTTCGGTGCAGCCTTGGGCGCAGCCGCCTTCGGGGCCGCGGCAGGTGCGCCGGGCGCAGGTGCCTGCGCATGCGCAACCGGAGCAATCAACGTGGCGGTCAAGGCCGTCGCCGCCAGAAGCGCGAAGCCCCGCCCGCGCGGCAGAACCGACGCAGCCAAGAGACGGAAATTCATTGCGGAAAACCCTTTCTGAACGGAGGCGCTCATATCCCGGAGGCGGCGCTGACAGTCACCCGTTGACGGGTGTCTCGGTGCCAATTACGGCCGTTACGTGACAGGCCGCGCCGTCCTCGTCAATTGTCCGCTTTCAATACAGCGGCCGACGAAAAGATCAATGGTGCCAGCCCTATTTGATGCATGGCACGGGTTCGGGGCGGGCAGCCATGGTAAAGTTCCTCTGTGAAATCAACCGAATCAAATCGCACAGATGCACAGGGTCTTTCGCCCCTGCGCAAACTGATCGCGGCGCTGGCCTGCTGGACGGCACTGGCCGGCCCGGTGGCCGATTCCGCACAGGCCGATCCCAGCCATGCCATCGCCATGCATGGCGCCCCGGCCCTGCCAGCCGATTTCAGGCAGATGCCCTATGCCAATCCCGACGCGCCGAAAGGCGGCCGCATGGTCCAGGGCGTTCTCGGCACCTTCGACAGCCTCAACCCCTTCATCGTCCGGGGCATCGCGGTGCCGCAGATGCGCGGCTATGTCATCGAGAGCTTGATGACTCGCGGCCAGGACGAGGCCTTCACGCTTTATGGCCTGCTCGCCGAAAGCGTCGAGACCGATGATGCAAGAAGCTTCGTCACGTTCCGGATCAATCCCAGGGCGACGTTCTCCGACGGCAAGCCCGTGCTTGCTGCAGACGTGCTGTTCTCCTGGCAGTTACTGCGCGACAAGGGCCGGCCCAATCACCGGCAGTACTATTCGAAGGTGGCCAAGGCCGAGGCGCTGGACGAACGCACGGTGCGCTTCGACTTCGGCGGCCAGGCGGATCGCGAATTGCCGCTGATCCTCGGCCTGATGCCGGTGCTGCCGAAACACGCCGTCAATCCCGACACGTTCGAGGAAACCTCGATGGCGCCGCCGCTGGGCTCCGGGCCCTATACGGTGACGGGTGTGAAGCCGGGCGCAGCGGTGACCCTCACCCGCAATCCCGCTTATTGGGGCCGCGACCTGCCGGTCAATCGCGGGCTGTGGAATTTCGACGAGATCCGCCTCGACTATTACCGCGAGGCCAACACCCATTTCGAAGCCTTCAAGCGCGGCCTCTACGACTTCCGCGTCGAGAACGAACCGCTGCGCTGGCACGACGGCTACACATTCCCGGCCGCCACCTCCGGCGAAGTGATCCGCGACAGCATCAAGACCGGCCTGCCGAAGCCGTCGGAATTTCTGGTGTTCAACACACGGCGACCGATGTTCGCCGATATTCGCGTGCGACAGGCGCTGACGCTGCTGTTCGATTTCGAATGGATCAACCGCACCTATTTCTTCGGCCTCTATGCCCGCTCGGCCGGCTTCTTCGCGGGCTCGGATCTCTCTGCCTATATGCGTGCCGCGGATGATCGCGAACGAACGCTGTTGCAGCCCTACGCCTCAGATATACCCGCCAACATCCTCGATGGCAGCTACCGCCTGCCGGTCAGCGACGGCTCGGGCCGTGACCGTCCCGCGCTGCGCGCTGCGCTGGCACTGCTCAAGGACGCGGGCTACGAACTTGTAAACAACGTGCTGCGGCGGCAGGCGGACAAGGCGCCCCTCGCCTTCGAGATCCTCGTCACCACCCGCGATCAGGAACGCATCGCGCTGGCCTATGCACGCGATCTCAAGCGCGCGGGCATCAATGCCAATATCCGTTCGATCGATGCCGTGCAGTTCGACCAGCGCCGCATCAATTTCGAATTCGACATGATCCAGAACCGCTGGGACCAGTCGCTGTCGCCGGGCAACGAGCAGTCGTTCTACTGGGGCTCGGAAGCCGCCGACAATCCCGGCACCCGCAACTATATGGGCGCGAAAAATCCGGCCGTCGACGCCATGATCTCGGCCATGCTGGAGGCCCGCGACCACGGTCCCTTCGTCGATGCTGTCCGTGCCATGGACCGCGCACTGATCGCGGGTTTCTACGCCATCCCGCTCTACTATGTCGGCGAGCAATGGATTGCGCGATGGAATCGGATAGAACGACCTTCGACCATCGCACTGTCTGGCTATTTGCCGGAGACGTGGTGGGCCAGAACGCTGCCAGCTTCGCCGCCGAACCGGAAGTGACACCGTGACCGCATCCACCTCGCCTACGCCGAATGCCTCGCCCACCCTCGACGGCCTGTTTCGTCGCATCCTCAGCCGGCAGCCGCAGGCGCTGGCGCTGGTCGATCCTGCCGACAAGCTGCGCATCACGGCGACGGAGCCGCAGCGGCTGACCTTTGCGGATGCCGACCGGGCGATCTCAGCGCTGACGGCACATTTCATGGAGGCCGGTCTCCCCGCCAATTCGGTCATCGCCGTCCAGCTGCCAAACACCATTGAATTCGTCCTGACCGTATTGGCCGCGCATCGCGCCGGCCTGATCGTCGCTTTGCTGCCGCAGCTCTGGCGACAGGCCGATCTGACCATGGCGCTGAATCGCTGCAGCGCGCGGGCGCTGGTGACGTCGAGCAAGATCGACGGCGTCAGCCATGCTGACCTCGTCATGAATGCTGCGGCTGAAGCCTTCTCGATCCGCTATGTCGGCGGCTTCGGCAGCGACCTGCCGGAAGGCATGACCCCGCTCGACGCCGTGGTGTCCGGTGAGTTCGTGGAGCCCACGCTCGCGGCGCAGGACGCCCGCCGCGCGGCCATCGTCTCCTTCGATGTCACGTCCGATGGCTTCCGCGCGGTGCCACGCACCCATCTCAACCTGATCTCCGGTGGCCTCGCCGTGTTCCTGGAAAGCGGCATGCCGCAGGGCGCCACGATCATGTCGGCGATGGTGCCGTCGTCTTTCGCGAGCGTCGCCTCATCGCTGGTAACCTGGCTGCTGTCCGGCGGCGTGCTGGCCCTGCATCATCCGTTCGACAATACCGCGCTGGAACGCGGCATCGCGGCCAATGCCTGCGACGTGCTGGTGGCGCCGGCACCGCTGGCACAGCGTCTTGCCGAAGGCGGGTTGCTGGATCGCTCGCCGGTGCTGCGTTACGTGCTCGGCCTGTGGCGGGCGCCTGAACAGGTCGCGGCCTCGTCCGCGTGGCCCGGTTCGCAGGCCTCGTTCACCGACGTCTATCTGTTTGGCGAAGCCGGTCTGTTCGGTGCCATCCGCGGCGGCGACGGCCTGCCTGTGGCCATCATGCCGGGCCCGCACGGCGCACCGCGGGCCCAGCAAGGCTCCTCCATCGCCGGCGACATCATGCTGACGCCAAGGGGCACGCTGGGCCTGCGCGGTCCCATGGTGCCGGTGCTGGCCTATACGGCCCAGGCCGACGCCAGCAACGCACTGATCCCCGCCAAGCCGCTCGATTATGTCGATACCGGCTATGTGGCCCGGCTCGATCGCGCGACCGGCGCGATCAATATTACCGCGCCGCCTTCCGGCATCATGGCCGTCGGCGGCTATCGCTTCCTGGCGCAGGACCTCAACGAATGGGCCAGGCGTCTTGGCGAGAACGCCATGCTGACCGCGCTGCCGGATCGCCTCAGCGGCTACCGGCTCGCCGGCCGCGCCAGCAATAACGGGCGCGCCCGCGACGCCCTCACGGAGCTCGGCCTCAATCCGCTGATGGTCGAGGCCTTCCGCGACCGTGCCGCCGCGGACTGAGCGAGGAAGAGCGGTCCGGAAAATGCAACGGATCTCATTGACCCTGCATTAAGGACGTCCGGCTAGCCTGCCGCGATCAGTTTCGCGTCAGAGGTAGCAGCCAAGCATGTCCGACCAGGCCACGATCGTCGCCGTCTCCAACCTGCAGCCGGCCGCGTTTGCGACCGCACTGGCGGAGAGCAACATCTTCCCGGTGGTCGATGCGACGTGGGGCGAGGCATTGGATGCGGTGGCACGGGTGCAGCCGGCCGCTGTGATCGTGTCGGCCTCCGCCGGGGATATGCCGACCTTCCAGGCGCTGGCGAAGCGCCTCGGCGCCAAGCAGCCTTATGTGCCGCTGATCGCGATCGATCCGGTCACGGACCTGCCCGGCCACGCGATCCCGCTCACGCAGACCGCCGGCAATTTCGATCGGCTCAGCGCGCGGTTGCGCAACGCACTTCGCCTTCGCACGCTACATGCCACGGTCATGCGGCGCCTGACCGCCGAAAACCTGCATCGCATGTCCCTGCAGTCGGACCCGCTGGACGATGCGACCGTGATGCTGATCGGCCGCGGCGGTGGTTATCCCGCCCTGTCCGTTGCGCTCGGCGAACGGGTGGGCGTGGTCGGCGCGCTCAGCATCGAGGCCGCCGCCAAGCATCTCAATGCGCGCGACCTCGACGGCATCGTCATCGGCGAAGGCTTCAGCACACGCGTCGTTGACGCGTTTCTCACTGTCCTCACCGAGGACGCGCGCTTCCGCAATCTGCCCGTTGTCGTCACCGTGCCCGGCCTGACGCCAAGCTACGATCTCGCCAATCTCGAACTGGTCGTCGGAGACGCCGACACCGTCGCGGCCACGGCGCTGCCGCTGCTGCGCCAGCACGCCTTCGAGGCACGTCTCGGCCGCACCTTGAAGTCGATCGAATCCGACGGGCTGCTCGATCCCGCCACCGGCCTGCTGACGATTGCAGCCTTCGAACGCGACATCGCAACCGCGGTCTATCACACGCAAACTCGCGGCGGCGGACTGTCGATGGCTCGGTTCTCGTTCGACAACATCCCGCTGCGCGCGCAGCGCGACGCTGCGCGGATCATCAGCCGGCTGATGCGGCGGATGGATTTCGGCACGCTGCAGAACGACGGCTCCATCGTGGTCGCCTTCGCGGAAACCGGCCAGCGCAACGCCCATATGATCGCCAGGCGACTCTCCAGCGTGATGAAGCACACCATGCATGGACCCAAGCGCGATGCGCGCAACGATCCCCACGTGGCCGTCATCACGATGGAGCCAACGGATACCGCGAAGTCGCTGCTGGCTCGCCTGCACGGCGGGGACGTGCAGCGCGCTGCGTCATAAGTTCCAGAAATAAAATCCGGAACGAAGTATCGATTGTCGCATTGTAGGTGCATCTGCAATGGAGACAACGATAATGAAAAAGCTCGCAATCATCACCGCTTCCCTCGCCCTTCTCGCCACGCCGGTTCTCGCGCAGTCGACCACCACAACGGGCGCTGCGCCCGCCGAGGCAAAGTTCTCGACCGTCTCCAAGGAGGAGATGTTCTCGTCCAAGCTCAAGGGCCTGAACATCACCAACCAGAAGGATGAGACGATCGGGGAGATCAGCGATCTCGCCATCAAGAACAATCAGGTCGACGCCCTGATCCTGTCGGTCGGCGGCTTCCTGGGCATGGGCGAACACTACGTCGCAGTCTCGCCGGCTTCGGTGAAGGTGAGCCTGAACAAGGACAACAAGTGGGTGGCGACCATGAACACCACCAAGGAAGCGCTGAAGGCCGCTCCGGAATTCAAGTATCCGAAGTAAGTACTATCAGTCGTTGAACGAGCGGCCGTCGGCAGCAATGCCGGCGGCCGTTTGTGTTACGCCGCCTTCTTGCTTTCCGCGAGCCCCGCCAGCGCGCGCAGGATTTCCGTTGCGCCTTCGAGACGTTCTTCCGGCGTTCCCCAATCCTGCAGGAACACCACCTTCATGTCCGGACGCACTTTGGCGGCCTGACCATATTGCCTGATGAAGAACACGAGTTTCTCCGGCTGCGCGAAGCTGTTGTCACGGAACGAGATGACAACGCCCTTCGGACCGGCATCGACCTTCTCGACATTGGCGCGGCGGCAATAGGCCTTGATGGCCGCGATCTTGAACAGATAGCGCACCTCGTCCGGCAGAACGCCGAAACGGTCGCGTAGTTCGGCGGCGAAGGCTGCAATCTCGTCGTCGGTTTCGAGATCGGCAAGCCGGCGATACAGCGACAGGCGAACCGAGAGATCGGCGACGAAATCGTCGGGGATCATCACCGGCATGCCGAGTGTAATCGTCGGCGACCACCGGTCGGCGACCGGCTCGGAGATACCCGACTTGAGCGCCAGGATCGCCTCTTCCAGCATCGATTGATACAGTTCGAAGCCGACTTCCTTGATGTGACCGGACTGTTCTTCGCCGAGCAGATTGCCGGCACCGCGAATGTCGAGATCGTGCGAGGCGAGCTGGAATCCTGCGCCGAGATTTTCCAGCGACTGCAGCACCTTCAGGCGACGCTCCGCCTGACCGGTGATCTTGTGCGTCGACGGCAGCGTGAACAGCGCATAGGCGCGCAGTTTGGAGCGGCCGACACGGCCACGCAGCTGATAGAGCTGCGCCAGGCCGAACATGTCGGCGCGGTGGATGATCAGCGTGTTGGCGTTGGGGATATCCAGGCCGGATTCCACGATCGTGGTCGACAGCAGGATATCGTATTTGCCGTCATAGAAGGCCGACATGATGTCCTCGATGACCGTCGGCGCCATCTGGCCATGGGCCACGGCCACCTTCATCTCCGGCACATGCTTGTCGAGGAAGTCCTTCACCTCGGCGAGATCGTCGATGCGCGGCACCACATAGAATGCCTGCCCACCGCGATAGCGCTCGCGCAGCAGCGCTTCGCGGATCATCAGGGGATCGTGCGGCGCGACGAAGGTCCGCACGGCGAGACGATCGACCGGCGCGGAGGCGATGATCGACAGGTCGCGCACGCCCGTCAGCGCGAGTTGCAGCGTACGCGGGATCGGCGTCGCCGAGAGCGTCAGCACATGGACATTGGCGCGGAGCTGCTTCAGGCGCTCCTTGTGGGTGACGCCGAAGTGCTGTTCCTCGTCGACCACGACGAGGCCGAGGTCCTTGAACTTGATCGACTTGCCGAGCAGCGCATGAGTACCCACGACGATGTCGATGGAGCCGTCCGCGAGGCCCTTCTTCGTCGCGGTCAGATCCTTCGGTGTCACCAGCCGCGAGGCCTGCGCGACATTCACCGGGAAGCCCTTGAAGCGCTCCGTGAAGTTCTTGGCATGCTGGCGCGCCAGCAGCGTGGTCGGCACCACGATGGCGACCTGCTTGCCTTCCATGGCGACAGCGAAGGTGGCGCGCATGGCCACTTCCGTTTTGCCGAAGCCGACATCGCCGCAGATCAGGCGATCCATCGGCTTGCCATGTTCGAGATCGTGCAGCGCGGCGTTGATCGCGGTCTGCTGGTCCTCGGTTTCCTCATAGGGAAAGCGCGCGCAGAACTCGTCATACTGCTCGCGCGGAACGACGATCCGCTCGGTCTCGCGCAGATGCCGCTCGGCGGCGATCTTGATAAGTTCGCCGGCAATTTCCTGGATGCGGTTCTTGAGCTTGGCCTTGCGCGCCTGCCAGCCCGAGCCGCCGAGCTTGTCGAGCTCGACATTGGTCTGATCGGAGCCGTAGCGCGACAGCAGCTCGATGTTTTCGACCGGCAGAAACAGCTTGGTCTCGTTGGCGTAGCGCAATTCGAGACAGTCATGCGGCGCGCCGCCGACCTGCAACGTCTGCAGCCCGACGAAACGGCCGATGCCGTGCTCCACATGGACCACGATGTCGCCGGCGGCGAGACTCGTCACCTCCGAGATGAAGTTGTCGAGCTTGCGGCTGGCCTTGCGCGGCCGCACCAGGCGATCGCCGAGGATGTCCTGTTCGCTGATCACGGCGATCTGGTCGGTTTCGAAACCGCTCTCCATGCCGACCACGGCCAGCATGGTCTCGTTGCGCGGCGTCGCCTGCACCGCGCGCCAGGAATTCACCATCTGCTGGTTCAGCAGCTTGTGATCCTTCAGCATGCTCGCCATGCGGTCGCGCGAGCCTTCGCTCCACAGCGCGACGACGACCTTCTTGCGCTCCGCCTGCAACGCCTGGATATGCGCGACCACGCGCTCGAACACGTTCACATTGGCGTCGGCGCGTTCCGGCGCGAAGTTGCGGCCAGCCCGTGCGCCCGCATCGACCACGCCCGGCGTGCCGTCCGGCACGGCAAACGGCGACAACCGCGCCATTGCGAGATCATCCAGCCGCTTGTGCCATTCGCTGTCGGTCAGATAGAGCCGCTCCGGTGGCAGCGGCTTGTAGATCGCGCCGCCGCCCGGGATGCCCATGGCCTCGCGGCGCGCTTCGTAATAGTCGCCGATCTGCTTGAAGCGTTCGGTGGCGGCATCCTCACTTTGCGGCTCGATGGCGACCGGCGTGCCCGGCAGATAATCGAACAGCGTGTCCATCCGGTCCTGGAACAGCGGCAGCCAGTGCTCCATGCCGGGATGACGGCGGCCTTCGCTGACCGCTTCATAGAGCTGGTCGTCACGTTCCGGCGCGCCGAACTGCGCCACATAGCCCATGCGGAAGCGGCGGATGGTTTCGGTGATGAGCTGGAATTCCGACACCGGCACGAGATCGAGCGCGCGCATGTCGAGATGGGTGCGCTGGGTCTCGGCGTCGAAGGTGCGGATCGATTCCAGACTGTCGCCGAAGAAGTCGAACCGCACGGGCTGGTCGAGGCCGGCCGGAAACAGATCGAGGATGCCGCCGCGTACGGCATATTCGCCGGGCTCGCGCACCGTGCCGGAGCGGGTGTAGCCGTTGTGTTCGAGCCAGGCGACGATGCTATCCATCGGCACCACATGGCCGGGCGCCACGGACAGCGCCTGCGCCGCGACGATCTCGCGGGCCGGCACGCGCTGGACCACGGCATTGACCGTGGTCAGCACGATCATCGGCTTGTCGCTGCCGGTGAGGCGCGACAGCCGCGCCAGCGTGGTCATGCGATGGGCGAGAATGCCGCCATGGGGCGACACGCGGTCGTAAGGCTGGCAGTCCCAGGCCGGGAACTGCAGCACCGGCAGGTCCGGTGCGAAGAATTCCAGCGATCGCGCGAGCTGCTGCATCCGCGGCCCGTCACGGCAGATCACGGTGAGGCTCACCGCCGGCGGCTTCGGCTTGGCCGCAACCGCGCGCGCCAGATCCGCAACGATCAGGCCCTCGGCCCCCTCGGCGACATTGGCAAAGGTCAGCGCACGGCCCGGCGCAAGCTGTGCGGCCGGCGAGGCAACGGGGGATTTCATAGAGGCTTGTCCAGATTCCGGAACTGCTTGATGCGCTCGAACAGCGGCGTGCGGTACTGCTCGTCCAGTTGGGTATCGCCGACAAAGGCCGGATAGAGCTCGGGGTCTTCGAGGCCGATCAGGTCTTCGAGCTGCTTGAGTTCGAGATCCGCCAGAATGCCGATCTCGGCATCCGCAAAGCGGCCCAGAATGAGATCCATCTCGCGCGTGCCGCGGTGCCAGCAGCGGAACAGCAGCCGCTTGCGGCGGTCATCCAGGCCATTGCTCGATCGTGTCGTTCCCGTCATCTGTCCATCCCGCCCAAAACCCGCAAACGCAGAAAGCCCGGACGTGCCGGGCAGGCTCATATAGCCCCCGCTCCCGCCCCTGTCAGCACCTCATAACGCATTGCTTTCGCCTTGAAATGCATCCAACTCTCGCAAATACCGTAGCTCTCTCGCCGTGCTGGCCACCTGAGTCGTCCTGATGCGCCCTGAAGTGCTCAATCCCCTGTTCGTCCCGGTCACATCAATGTCCGGCATCGGGCCGAAGCAGGACAAGCTGCTGCGCTTCCTGCTGGACCGCGCCGAGACGCCCCGCATCGTCGATCTCCTGCTGCATCTGCCGGTCAGCGTGATCGACCGGCGCGACAGGCCGAAGATCAACGAGGCCGAGATCGGCGCCATGGTGACCCTCGAAGTCACCGTCGATCGCCATCGCGAGCCGCCACCCGGCCGCTCCCGCGCGCCGCATCTGGTCTATGCCCATGACGACACCGGCACGGTGGTCCTGACCTATTTCCGCACCTATCCCGGCCAGATCGAAAAGCTGCTCCCGGTCGGCGAGAAGCGTTACGTCTCGGGCACCACGCAGCTGTTCGACGGCATGCTGCAGATCACCCATCCCGACCGCGTCGTCGACGAGGAAGGCTTCGCCAAACTCACGGGCATCGACGCGGTCTATCCGCTCACCCAGGGTCTCGCGATCACCTCGCTGCGCAAGGCCATTGCGCAGGCGCTGACCAAGCTGCCGGCGCTGCCGGAATGGATCAGCCCCGAAGTGATCAGGCGCTGCAAGTTCCCGTCGCTGGCGGAAGCCCTGCAGCGCGTCCATGTGCCGGTGGAGACCACCGACGTCCTGCCGGACGGCCCGTTCTGGTCGCGCCTCGCTTTCGATGAATTGCTCGCCGGCCAGCTCGCGCTGGCGCTGGTGCGCGCGCAACTGCGCCGTCCCGCCGGCGATCGCAATGCCGGCGATGGCCACATCCGCCGCAAGATCATCGACGCCCTGCCCTATGCGCTGACGCAATCGCAGCAGCAGGCGACCGCCGCCATTGCCGACGATCTCACCAAGCCGCTGCGCATGCTGCGGCTGCTGCAGGGCGATGTCGGCTCCGGCAAGACCGTCGTGGCATTGCTGGCAGCCGCCGCCGTTGCGGAAGTCGGCAAGCAGGCCGCATTGATGGCCCCCACCGAAATCCTCGCGCGCCAGCATATCAAGACCATCGCGCCCTTGGCCGAGCGCGCGGGCCTGCGCGTTGCCATCCTCACCGGCCGCGAGAAAGGCCGCGAACGCAAGGATATCCTCGCGCGGCTTGCCGCCGGCGAGATCGACTTCATCGTCGGCACCCACGCACTGATCCAGGACGATGTGGAGTTCAAGGCGCTCGCGCTGGCTGTCGTCGATGAGCAGCATCGCTTCGGCGTCCGCGAACGTCTCACGCTGACCAACAAGGGCAGCGCCGTCGATGTGCTGGTGCTGTCGGCAACCCCAATCCCGCGCACATTGGTGCTGACTTACTTTGGCGACATGGACATCTCGGAACTGCGCGAAAAGCCTGCGGGCCGCCAGCCGATCGAGACCCGCACCATGTCGGCAAGCCGGCTGCAGGAAGTCATCGACGGCATTGGCCGCGCGGTGGACAACGGCAAGCTGATCTACTGGATCGTGCCGCTGGTGGAAGAGTCCGAAATGGACGGCCCGAAACTCACCAATGCGGAGGAACGCTTCGAAAGCCTGCAGCAGCGCTTCGGCGACAAGGTCGGAATCGTTCATGGCCGGATGAAAGGCGCCGAAAAGGATGCGGCGATGGCGCGCTTCGCTGCGGGCGAGACGCAGATTCTCGTCGCCACGACGGTGGTCGAAGTCGGCGTCGATGTCCCCGCCGCCACGATCATGGTGATCGAGAATGCCGAGCGTTTCGGTCTCGCGCAGTTGCATCAGCTCCGCGGCCGCATCGGCCGCGGCTCGGAGGCGTCCACATGTCTCCTGCTCTATCGCGAACCGCTCGGCGAGATCGCCACCAAGCGCCTCAAGGTCATCAAGGACTCCACCGACGGCTTCCGCATTGCCGAGGAAGACCTCAAGCTGCGCGGCGAAGGCGATGTACTCGGCACACGTCAGAGCGGCATGCCCGGCTTCCGCATCGCGCGCTCCGAGGTTCATGCACAGCTCATCACGCAGGCGCGCGACGAAGCGCTGCGGATCCTGCAGGACAATCCGAAACTTACCGGCGAGCGCGGCGAGGCGCTGCGGTGCTTGCTGTATCTGTACGAACGCGACGAGGCGATCCCGCTGATCGGTGCGGGATAGCCCGCTTCAGCTCAGCGGCCTTGGTGGTCCGTAACGTTGCCGCAATGTTCCCCACTTAGGTTTGGACCTTGGCTTGTGGCGAAAAGGTGATTGCGTGCGCGTACTCCTCGTCGAGGATGAACCGGAAATGGCAGCGGCGCTCGCGGCCGCGCTCAAGGGCCACGACATGGTGGTCGACCGCGTTGCGACGATCGGCATGGCCGAGGAGGCCCTGCTCGCCAACACCTATGGCGCCATCCTGCTCGATCGCCAGTTGCCCGATGGCGACGGGCTCACCTTGATACCAAAATTGAGGGCCAGCGGCCTGCAGGCCCCCATTATCGTGCTGACGGCCCGTGGCGACCTTGCCGATCGCGTGGCCGGGCTTGATACCGGCGCTGACGACTATCTCGGCAAACCATTCGCGATCGAGGAACTACTGGCGCGGCTGCGCGCCGTGATGCGCCGGCCAAGCGATATGCCGGCCGAACTCCTGCAACTGGGCCGTCTCGCCTATAGCGCCGAGCATCGCCAGGCGAGCGTTGCGGGTATCGACCTCACCTTGCCGCGCCGTGAATTGCTGGTGCTCGAAACGTTGCTGCGGCGCTCCGGCCGAACCGTCGCGCGGTCCGCCCTCGAAGAAGCGGTCTATGGCTTCGACGACGAGATCCAGTCCAACGCTCTCGATACCCACGTCTCGCGCCTCCGCCGCAAACTGGCCGACGCCAATTCGGGGGTGGAAATTCACGCCATTCGTGGCATCGGCTATCTCATCAAGCGCGCGCCATGAACAGAATCCGCGGCAAGTCGTTGCGATGGCTGTTGGTCAGTCGACTCGTCGGCCTGCAGGCGCTGATGCTGACCGGACTGGTCCTGACCGTGGTGAGCGTGTTGTGGGCAGGCGGCTATATCGTCTCGCTCGAACCCGAGGACGAGACCATCAATGTGATCGAGAATGCCGTCGCGCGCGATCAGGCAGGCGCCATCATCGTGCGCGACACGCCGGCTCTGGCGCAACAGCGCGCCAGAATGCCGGAACTATGGTTTCTCGTCAGGGACAAGGACGGCCATCGCGTCTCGCAAGGTAACGTACCGCCGGAATTCGCGCGCATAGGCGATGCGCTCGATGACGTCGGCCAGGCCCGCCTCGGCTGGAATATCGGCGATGCTCCCCGCGCCACGGCACGCATGCGCTGGGTCAGCAGCGCAGCAGGCCGCATTCAAATTCTCGCCGGCTCCGGCGGCACTGTGCCGTGGCACCGCTTCGCCGCCGCCGTCGCAACGCTGTTTCTCAGCGTGGTGCTGCCGATTCTTGCCATGATGGCCCTGACGACTCTCGTTGCCACGCCTATCGTGGTCAGACGCGCGCTGCTCGGTCTCAGCCACACGGCAGCGCAGGCCAAACGGATCGATACCGACAAACGCGGCGCGCGCCTCACGCTGGACGACGTGCCCGGCGAGATCGTTCCGCTGGTCGTGGCCATCAACGATGCATTGCGCCGCCTCGACGAGGGCTTCGATCGCCGCCAGCGCTTTCTGGTCGATGCCGCCCATGAATTACGGACACCTATTGCCATTCTGCAAACCCGGATCGAGTCGACCGAACCCGGACCGCATACGGCCCGTTTACTCGAGGATGTCCGCCGTCTGTCGACGCTCGCCGAACAACTGCTGGACAGCGAACGGTTGAAGCAGACCGCGACGCCGCAGTCGGATATCGACCTCGTCGACGTCGCGCAGCATGTGACGTCGGATCTCGCTCCGCTTGCCATCGCAGCAGGCTACGAGATCGCATTCGAGAGCAGCGTGAAGCAGGCGCCGCTGTCAGGGGATCAAGGGGCACTGGAGCGCGCACTCGCGAACCTGATCCATAATGCGATCGAATATGGCGGGCGCCACGGAAAAATAGTCGTCAGCGTCACGGCGTCTTCCGTCTCGGTGACCGATGAAGGCCCCGGCGTCCCACCGAATGATCGAGAACGCGTCTTCGAGCCGTTCTACCGGATCAACAGCGGCTCGCGTGGCGCCGGCCTCGGACTCAATCTGGTTCGCGAGATCGTTCGGCTCCATGACGGCATGGTCGATATTCAGGACGGCCCGAATGGTGGCACGCGCGTCACCATGGCCTTCGGCTTGCGGTCCCGACGCTAGCAGCGATGCATGTTGAATATCTCCGCCTCTTTATTGCAACGTCAGGAACGTCACGTCATGTTCGCTCAATCTCCACTGCACATACCACATGCACCGCCGACGACCGTCGGCGTCGATGCACTTGCAATGGATAGTTCACATGACTGCAAACGGCCTCCTGCTCTTCTTCCGATCGCTCGCATCAGCCCCCCGAACCGTCGGAGCAATTGCACCGTCCGGGTCTGCCCTTGCCAACATGATCACCCGCGATATCAACGGCGCGACCGGCAAGGTGCTCGAGCTCGGCCCCGGCACCGGCGTCTTTACGAAGGCACTGCTGAAGCAAGGCGTGAGGGAAGGTGATCTGACGCTCATCGAATATGGCTCGGACTTCATGCGACTGTTGCAGCAGCGATTTCCGCATGCACGCGTATTGTGGATGGACGCCTCATGGATCGTTCCGCAAAAGGTCTTCAAACCCGCAACATTCGGCGCCGTCGTCAGCGGACTTCCGCTGCTCAACATGCCGCCAAACAAGGTCAACGCGATCCTGGCCGGCGCCTTCAACAGCCTCCGATCCGACGGCGTGATGTATCAGTTCACCTACGGGGTCCGCTGTCCGATCAGTCCTTGGCAGCTCGAACAGCTCGGCCTTCAGGCTTCCTGTGTCGGTCGCGTGCTGATGAACGTTCCGCCCGCCTCCGTCTATCGCATTACGCGCCGCCAGACCGTCGCCCAGGTGGCAGAATGAGCGCGATAGCGACAGAACTCGCCGATCTTGTCATCAATTGCGTTCACATTGGTGCTGTCGGGATCATCGGGCTTGGCATCGCCGAAAAGCTGTTTCCGTTCGTGCCGTCTTACGTCGCATTCGTGGTCATCGGCATCGTCGTCGCTGCGAAGCAGAGCGACCTCACATCAAGCATCCTCGCACTCGCGATCGGCTCAACGGCCGGTTCGCTGTGCTGGTATGGCGTCGGCCTGCTCCTCGGAGAACGGCGCAGCGCGACATTCGTGAGACGCTTCGGTCCCTATATCGGGCTGACCCCTGCCCGCTATCAGTGGGCGGCAACTGCGTTTCAACGAAACCTGGTCCTGATCCTCGCGGTCGGCCAGACGCTGCCCGTGATTAGGGTCTATATGGCGATTCCCGCAGGGGTGCTCGGCGTCTCCCTCCCGCGATTTCTGCTGGGAACGTTTGTCGGCAGCCTCGCATGGGCCGGGCCGCTGCTCGCGCTCGGCTTCTGGATCGGAGACCACAATTCGGACCCCGCCTTTGCGGCACTGATCGTCGTGGCGACATTGATCGGACTGGAAGCCCTGATCGTATGGGGCTGGCGCCGCTTCAACCGGCGCACATCACGCCGCCGCCCGGCAGCCAGCTAGAACGATGTCATGGCCAGCCGTCCGAAGCGGGCCGGACTGAACCCGGAATGACAGCATGAGGCACCCAAACATTTTTTTCCTATCCATATTGACAACATCCCCATCAGGTTTATTTTCCCTTCCGTCCTGCCCCACCGAGAGGGGCGATCGCGATCGTCACGATTGCGGGGCGGGATGCGGTGGACGCCGGAGATGCGGCGTCACGGGATGTGTGGGTACCGGCTGTCTGCGGGCAGGCCGCATCGCCTGTGGTCAGGATACCACTGGGACAGGCGGCATGGCCTGGTTGCGGATGGAACGGGCCTGCGGATCAAGTGACGGACGACCAGATTCGAAACGCGTCCGGCCCAAGAGCTGCGCTCCCCCGGCCCTGTCGCGCAGGGCCAAACAAGGGTGACCTTGATCGGTTGCCTGGGCAAGCATTCAGCAAGCCGACAAAACACCGCAGGCGGAACGTCGGGCAA
>NZ_JBGMOE010000102.1:0-9382 GCF_041424195.1 Tardiphaga sp.
TTTATTCCGGTGAGACCGGCCGATCCGTGGCCCCTTTTATTCCCGGTGTTCTCAAGAGCAGAAGGCTCAGCGTTGATATGTGGGCAAGATGAGCGCGTCTCGCCATGACGGCACCCACCTCCTTGACCAGTTTCTCCACAACGGCCTGCCGCAGCGGGCCAGCCCATTCCTTGCGCACTTCGGTCCCGTCCATGCCCTCTATCTCGTCGAGCGCAGCCACCAGCATCGACGGCAGACCCTCGAAGAGTTCCGCGAGCATCGCGATTGATGTCTGGAAACGCTCGTCAAGGAAGAGCTTTGGATTGCGATAGTTCTCTACAGCGATGATGGCTTGGATGATATTGATGTCCAGCGCGTCGAGGATCTGCTGGAATTCAAATAGATACATGGCTGCCCGTTTGGCGGGATCATGATGAAGCAACAGTCCTAAGCGGGTCTTGCTGATACCTGTCTTGAGCGCCAGCTTACGCTGTCCGATGCCATGCTCCGACATCGCTTCAAGGATCAGCGGGATGAAGTCCCGCTGATCGGCGCCGGCTGAACAACAGCCTTCGTCCGAGGCCTCGATATGGGCAAAGGATGACAAATTACCGTCTCCTGTTGCACGTTCGGTATGAAACGAAACACAGGGGCAGCTACTAATCAACCCTCGCATGGATGTGCGGTTACGATCAGCGTGGCCGTTAACTATCTGAACGGGACCACGTTATCTGGCGGATCGTCGTCGCCGGCGGGCTGTGAGGAGGAGACGCAAGCGGAACTGTCCAGCCCAATTCTCTGAAGTATTTTCGCCGCCTTCTGATCGACAATGTAAAGAAACAGCATGATCGAGAGGGTGTCGCCCAAGCTGATCTCAGAGCCTAAGCCCTCCGAAATAAGACGTTTTGCTGCATCGAGGCTGTCTGCGCTCGACTTCGTGATTGTGAGATCGATGCGGATATCACCGGTAGTGGGTATTGCCGACAGATGATCGCGAATTGTCTTCGGATCGTGGGACTCCAGCGCACAAGGTAAGTGGACACGCTCCGCCAACAGGCTCTCAAGGGTCTGGTAGCATCGGGTCTCGTTCGAGCGAAGGCGCAGGCTCTCCGTCGTCAGATTGAACAGGTGCTCCGAAATGTTGAGCGCGAGCGTGCACTGATCTCCCGTCATCGAACCTGCACCAGGCTGTCCTTCATCAGCATGTCTTGAGTGCTCATATCGTCGACAAGAATTCTGCCCGGCCGACGGGAATTCACCGACTCCGGTTAGCGAATCTAACCTGAGCCATCGATGACGGCAATTATCAGCGCATATGCCGACTCGGGAAGTGGCCTGCCCCGGAAAAGGGGGCGGCTTGCCCCGAGGTCTGGGGCATTGTGCCCCGCAGGGAGGGGCATGCCGCCCCGCAAGGCGGGGCGCCTCCTTGAACCGTTCAAGATTCTTTCGCGAGTCGAACATGGTTGGGGGGAAGTTCGTTGCCGCCCGCCGTTTGACCTGACCACCTTTTGATTGGGCGCGGATCAGTCGCGTTCCGTTTGAAGGGAAACTCTCATGCAGACTGTCCTCAAGTACAGCGGTCGTGCGGAGCTGGCGGTTCTCGCCCTCATCGCACTGGTGATCGCGCTGTTTCTTCTTGCCGGACCGGCCTTCGCCGGTGCCGACACCACGTTCGATACCGCCCTGACGAAGTTCACCGACTTCCTCGAAGGGTCGGGCGGCAAGATCATCACCGTCCTGTCGCTCGCCGGCGGCATCGTCGCGCTGGCATCGGGCCGCTTCTCGATGGGCCAGATCGCAATTCCGGTCGGCGTCGGCGTGGGCGCCGGGACCGGCATTCCGATCGTCACCTCCACCGTCACCGCAACGATCTGAACAGTCCAAGGGGCGGCCGGAATAGCAGATTCGGTCGGCCTGCGGGGAGGGTGGTGTTATGGCCGCGGACAAGTACGTCATTCCGTCTCATCTGGATGATCCTGAGCTAATCGGGCTGTGGACGCTGGATGAGTTCCTGGCGATGGTGATCCCATTCGTCTGGGGTATCCTGTCTCAGCATATCCTTATCGGCATGTTGCTTGCGGGCGCTGGCTGGTGGGGACTGAAGAAGGCTAAGGCAGGGCGGGCGACCTCCTGGCTGCTGCACATGGCCTATTGGCATCTTCCGGCCGGCTTCACCGGCATGAAGGCCACGCCACCCTCCTATCTCCGGTTGATGGCGGGTTGAGATGGAGATTTCCTACACCCACGCCCAAAGCCAGCGAATCCTCAAACAGCGCAATATGCTGGTGGTCATTGCCGGCATCCTGGGTGCCCTTTGCGCGATCTTGGCGCTCATCACAGCTACTCGCGACCGTGAGGTGGTCCTTCAGCCAATTCTTGGATCCCCGCTGGTCGTGAACAGCGCCGGCGTGAGCCGAGAATATCTTGAACTGGTGACGCGCGACACGGCCGTGCTGACGCTCGACCGCAGCCCGGCGAATCTCGAATACTGGATGAAATCGGTCCTCGATATCACCGCGCCTAGCGCGCAGGGGAAGATCCGCGCCGACCTCATGAAGATCGTGAACGAACAGCGCGGATCATCGATCGCGCAGTTCTTCACCATCCAGCAGATGGAAATCGACCCGAAGAACCTGTGGTCCACCGTTACGGGCGATCTCCACACGATCGTCGGCAACAAGGTCGTCGCCAACGAACGTCGAACCTTCCGCTTCGATTGGCAATACTCCGGCCTGTCGCTGAAGCTTGTCGGCTTCGGAATGGTGACGACCAGCAAGGAAAAGGATCAGTGATGTCGGTCTATGCGATCGGCAGCGCCGCAGTCGGCGTTGTCTTCCTCTCCCGCGTCTACTGCGTGCTGAGCCGTTGCTTGGGCGCCGGGCTGGTGGCGTTGAGCTTCGTCCTGCTCGCCTCGCCGGCATGGGCGGATCAGACCGTCATGGCGGCGGATGGCAGCCAGGTGGACTGTGCCGCCTCGGCGAAGGATCTCACCAGGATCAGCCTTGTCGAAGACGAATTCGCATCGGTCTCGAAGATTTCGACAGGCAACCCGCAGGACGACTTCTCGGTCGTGAACGAGCCTGTGCGCGGAGATATCTACCTGTCTGTGCCCGATGGCTTCACCCGTCCGGCGCTCTCCTTCTTCGCCACGAGCAAGCGCGGCTATGTCTACAAGATCGTCTGCCGGATAGCTGGCGATCAGGCGGTGCAGCTGTTCATCTCGAACCCCGCGATCGCCAAAGCGAAGTCCGACGAGAATGGCACGCCAGAGGTGGCGGTCGCCGCCAACCCGCAGGAGGCCGCCGTCGAGCTCGTCCAGGCCATGTATGCGAACAGTGTCGCCGACGGCTACGAAATGCGCCAGCGCACGCTGCGGCCGGTCTACGTTGGCAACCTCAAGGTCCAGATGATCGCTGAATATCGGGGGTCGGCTCTGACCGGGCGGGTGCTGCGCATCGAGAACCGCGGCCCTGAACCCATCACGTTGAGCGAGGCGACGGTCGCGCCGACCAGTGCGCTCGCCGTCTCGATCGCCGAGCCGAAGCTCGATCCTGGGAAGGTCACGACGGCCTATCTCGTCTCACAAACCGGGAGGCAGTGACATGGCCTGGACCGATTTCCTCAAGCGCAAGCGCGAGCCCCTCGATGGTGGTGATGAGAATCCGGAGGGGGTTTCGCCGATCGCGGCCGATCTCTCTGCGAACGAAAGCGTGCGGAAGAAACAGCGGATGCTTCTCGCCGGCGTAGCCGGGGTCGGGCTCGTTGCATCATCCTTCTGGATCTTCGGGGACGACGACAAATCGAACAGCGCCGACAGCGACGAGACGGCCAAGGTCCAGGTGTCAACCAAGGACATGGTCAACAAGAACCTCAACCAGCAGGAGTGGATGGCGCTCTCTGAGAACCAGATGCAATCGGTCGAGAACCAGCTGAAATCAGTCAACGGCCAGCAGCAGCGTATGGATCAGCTCTCGCAGCAGATCGAGCTGTTGAAGGGCGAAAACCAAGCTATGCGCGCGGATGGCTCCCGCGTTCTTTCTGCCTACCAGCAAGAGAATGAAGCGCTGCGTCGGGAAGTTGCCGCCGCTCGCACTGCGCCACCTCCCGCGCCCGGGCCCAGCGCGATGTACGGACCAGGCGGAACGCAGGCCTATCAACGTCCGGATAGCCCAGGCGCCCCTGGTGCCGGTCGCGCGATGCCGATGGCGGCCAGCGCGGAGGTAAAGTTGGTGAGCTTCCAGACGGCCGACACAGGCAATGCGACCCGTGTGGCAAAGGGAACGACGACGTTCAGCGACAGCATCAACTATTTGCCGCCGAACAGCTTCGCGAGCGCCAAGGTGATCGTTGGGGTCGATGCAAGCGCGGGGGTGAACAGCCAGACCGATCCGCTGCCGGTGGTGCTGCGCGTCACTGGCCCGGCGCGCTCGGTCTATCAGAACGGTCGGCTCCTCACGACGAAGATCGAAGGCTGTCTCGTCAACGGCGCCGCGCGCGGCGAACTTTCGAGCGAGAAGGTCTACGTCAAGCTGCAAAAAATGACCTGCCCACAGCCCGGTGGGCGCTACGCGGTCTCGGAGGTGAAAGGCTTCATCGCGTTCGGAGGCAAGACCGGCGTGCGCGGCCGGGTAGTGAGCCGCGAAGGATCACTGGCGATGCAAGCCTTCCTGGCCGGTCTGGTCAGCGGCGGCGGCAATGCCCTCAACACTGCCTTCAATCAGCCGCTCGCAAGTATCAGCACCGACGGAGAAGGGGGCCTCAATCGCACGCCGAACTTCGGCAGCGTGGGTTTGCGCGCGCTCGGCGGCGGCGCCGCTGAGTCCGGCAAGGACGTCTCGAAATATCTGATCGAGCGCGCTGAGCAATACCAACCCGTCATCGAGATGCCGACCGGCATCGACGTTGAAATTGTCTTCTTGGAGGGTGTCTATGTCCGCAACTGATCGTTTGCGAAAGCTCCGCGCGCTCGCGCGTCCAGCCCCAGTCGTGGCGGCGATAGGCGCACTCTGCATCGCCGGAATTGCCCTTGCAGCTGACGTGGCCGGCAAGGACGAAGCCAAGGTCAGCCTTCTCCTCAAAACGAGGCTTCCCAAGACCCCGCTTACGAAGGTTGACTGCGAGAAGATCGACGGCCTGTGCGAGGTAACGGCCGGCGCAAATCTCTTCTACGTCAATCATGGTGCGCGATATCTGATCATCGGCCGTGTCTACGATATGGAGACGCGCCAGGATCTGACAGCAGCCCGGCTGCTGGAAATCAACCCGGATATGCTTGTGGGAGGGGCCGCCAAGGCGAACGCCGTGGCGGCCGAAGGGGGAGAAGCCGACGGGGCGACGACGCCTGTCGGTAAACCTGGGAAAGTGACCGCGCCGGTGCGGCCGGTTGTTCTGAACCTGTCGGGTCTTCCGTCTGATGGCGCGATCGTCTGGGGCAATCGCACCGCGAAGCAAAGCGTCACGATCTTCACCGATTTTCGCTGCGGCTATTGCAGGGCGCTGACGAACGTGTTGCGCGGCATGGATGTGAAGGTCGTCGAGCGGCCGATCTCCGTTCTTGGCAGCCGGGATATCGCGGATCGTGTCTATTGCTCGAAGAATCAGGAGCAGGCGCTGCACGCCGCCTATGCCGGTGAGCCGTTCAAGGGGCCGACGGCGTGTGACACCAAGGGACTCGACGCCAATGAACGGTTCGCACGCGAGCATGGACTCAACGCGACGCCGATCATCGTTCGAGGCGATGGTGCCGTGCTTGAGGGGTATCGGCCAAAGGAATTCCTCGAAGCCTGGCTGCGGGGAGGCCAGTCGTGAAGGCGGTGCGGCTCGATCGGGCACCGTTGCTTCGCGGCTCGACAGCACTAGCGGCGCTCAGCCTTCTAGGAGGATGTGCGACCTTCGGCAGCAATGTGAAGGGGAGCTTCTCGTGCGCCGCGCCGGACGGTATCTGCGCACCGTCAGCTTCGATCGACGACCGGGCGCTGGCCATGATCGCGGAGCAGGGTGCAGTTGGCGACCCCTCGCCAGCGAGCGGGCCGCCCCGCCGCCTCTCGTCAAAGCCGTCCCGCACAGCGTCGTCCAGTCACGTAATTCCGGTCTCGCCACTCGATGCTCGCCGCACGCAAGAGCGCGTGCTGCGCATCATTTTCCAACCCTATATCGATGAGCGTGGTCGGCTCCATGAGGCGAGCGCGATCCATGCGGTGGTCCAGAGCGGAGAGTGGCAGCAGCAGGTGCTGGCCGACGCGACATCGATCCCGGATCGCAACGCCATCGCGGCTGGCCCGCAACCGGAATCGCTCGCCGATGCCGTAGATCGCGCAGACCTCGCGACGATCGAGGCCGGGGGCATGGATCCCAATCTTCCCGATCCTGCGGTCGTCGCCGCGGCGCGCGCTCGGCGCATCGACCCGGTCAAAGCGATCCAGAACGACGTTGCGGCCCGCCTAGCCCCCAAGGCGGGCCGCACACCAACGCCCATCCCAAGGGAGATCGGCAAGAGGCAAGCGGAGACCCGAAGTGTCGATGGAGCGGCGCAAGCGATCCCAGCCTCTAAGCTGAAAGTCGACGGTTCGTCGACGCCGCCTGTATCCGACGCCGCCGCCGTACCTGTATCCGCTCCGAAGACGACGGTCGGCGCTGAAGCGCTGTCCCGGATCAAGGCCTCTCCGGCATTCCACGAACGGGCTGCCCAAGCGGAGAGCGACGCGCGAGCTGCCGGTCAAACCGGCGGCGTTCCTGCAACGAACGTCAAGGCGCAGCCGACAATCGGCGCGGCGGGTTTCCCTGCCGTGGTGCCGGAGGATAAATGAAATGGCACGCGGCTTTCTGGATGAGCTGTTGTCGGGCATCTTCGGAGACACCAAGCGGCCCGACGTGCAGCGTCCGGACCTCTCAATCCCGATGCTGGCGCACTGGCTGCCTTATCGCAGCTATGATCCCAAGACGGGAATCTTCTATAACAGCGCGTCACGGGGTTTCGTCATCGAAGCCGCGCCACTCGTGGGAGCCGACGAGCGCACCGGCGAGATCCTGTCGCAATTTATGTCCGAAGGCGTCCCGGCGCCTGGATGTCTTCAAATCCATCAATGGATGTCGCCGCGCATAGGAGAGCGCCTGTCCAAGTGGTATGTCCCGCGCTACTCGGCGCGCGGCGTCTATGAACGGATGGCAAAGCATCGGGTCGATTTTCTCACGGATGGCGTCTGGGAATCGCTCTCGGCCGATGCACCCTTCTGCCTGCGCAATCACCGCGTCGCGATCTCCTATTCAACCCCGGAATCATCCTCCATAACGGTCGAACAGATCGTCTCGCTGATGGACGGGCTGATTTCCGCGCTCCAGTCGGTGAACGTCGCGGCGCGCAGGATGGATCCCGTAGCCCTTATCGGGTGGATCGACGACATTACTTCTCCAACGACAGCGGCCGGCGAGGACGCCGTCAGCTACAACCCCCTCGATCCCATCGCCGATCAGGCAATCCGCCGAGACATCGAACTGCATATCGAGCCGGACCGGATGCTGCTGCGGACCGAGCGCTTTCGGCCGACGGGCAAGACGTTGAAGGGCGCGCCGGAGATCGGTGAGATTTATCCGGACGTGTTCGACGTGCGCTCCTTCTCGGTGCGCAATCTCCCGAGCCGTTGGGCGCCGTGGGATGTGACGCGGCTGATCGGCGACATGTTCACCGACAAGCTGCGCATGCCCTGTCCGGTCGCGACCAATCTTTGCATCGAGTTTCCCGACCAGCAGGCCTCAACCAACAAGGCCAGCTACAAGTTCATGCGCACCACCAGCCTGGCCGATTCCAAGTCGTCGCGATTTCTGCCTCAACTCCGCGAACAGTCGCAGGAATGGCGCTACGTCAACGAGGAAATTCGACAAGGCCGCAAGCTCGTGCGCGTATTCTTCAGCGCCACGTCATTCTCGCCCAAAGGGCAGGGCGACAGCAACGAGCGCGTCCTGAAATCGATCTACCGAGCCGCAGGCTGGGACCTGCTCGATGATCGATATCTCCAAGTCATGGGTCTGCTTTGCGCGATGCCGATGACGATGGCGAATGGTCTGTCGAAAGATCTTGAACGCATGAAGCGGATGCGCACCCTGCTCACGACGACGGCCGCCAATCTTGCGCCGCTGCAGGGCGAGTATCTCGGCGGAACCATACCGCATTTGCTACTCATCGGCCGCCGCGGCCAGCCCTTCTTCTGGAGCCCATTCGAAAACAGCGCGGGCAACCACAACGTCGCGGTGTTCGGCAAGTCGGGATCCGGCAAGTCGGTGGCGTTGCAGGAGCTTTGCGGCTCATTGTGCGGCGCCGGGGCGCGCGTGGTAGTGATCGACGACGGACGGTCGTTCGAGCATTCGGCGAAGTTGCAAGGCGGCGCTTTTGTCGAGTTCACCATGAGCTCGGGCTTCTGCCTGAATCCGTTTTCAATGATCGACGAAACGCAGGCTGTCGAAGACGAGGATTATCTTCTCGACTGCATGGCGATGCTGAAAGCGATCATCAACCAGATGTCGCGGCATATAAATCTACTCGACGATACGGAACGTGGCCTGATCGACGGAGCGGTGAATCAGGTCTGGGAAGCGCACGGAAGCCGTGGCTCGATCGATCTGGTAATCGAGGCGCTCGAGGCGACAGGGAACGGGCTCGCGGTCAATCTCGCGATCGCGATGCGACCCTTCTCATCCGGCGGAACTTATGGCCGCTTTTTCCAGGGAGAGGTTTCGTTCGAGCTTAAATCTCAGCTCACCGTCTTCGAATTATCCGACCTGTCCGCGCGTGAGGAACTGCGCAGCGTTGTCCTCACGGCGATCATGTTCATGTCGCAGCAGATGATGCGCAAGCTCGATCGCTCGATTCCAAAGGCGCTGCTTCTCGATGAAGCGTGGCAAATGCTCCGTGGGGGTGCGATGGCCGATTTCATCGAGACCTATGCGCGCACATGCCGGAAATATGGCGCCTCCCTCGTCACGGCGACGCAGTCGCTGAACGACTACTACAAATCGGCCGGTTCGATAGCCGCGCTCGAAAACTCCGACTGGTTCGTGATCCTTCAGCAGAAACCGGAGACAATCGCGGACTTCAAGAAGCACGATCGTTTCGAAATGGACGATTATACGGACGCCCTGCTTCGTTCACTGAAGCGTAACGGCTTCGAATATTCCGACATCATGATCAAAGGGCCTGATACCTTGGCTGTTGGCCGTCTGGTGCTGGATCCTTATTCGGCGACCCTCTTCTCTTCGAGCCCCAAAACCTTCGCCGCGATCGACGCGCTCATCGCGGAAGGTTTGAGCATCGATGAGGCGATCGAGCGGATCGCCTTCCCCGACAATCCTGAAAAATTGAGAACACCGGGAATAAAAGGGGCCACGGATCGGCCGGTAGCACCGGATTAAA